>SZOZ01000003.1 GCA_030263455.1 Synechococcales cyanobacterium CNB | reverse complement strand
CGAAGGACAACTCGGACCCCCGCGCAGGAACCGCACGCGACCAGACCGAACGCAGAGGCCGCGGAGCGGAACGCGGAGAGCGCGGAATGGAACGCGGAGCGGATCGAACGCGGAGGACGCGGAGCAGCACGCGGAGTTCGCGGAGCGAACAGCGCGGGGAGAACAGATCAGAAGGTCCAGAACACCCGATCCCCTCCTCCCCCGCACCCCTTCCCTTCCCGCGCGCCCTCCCCACCCGCAAACGCTCCCTTCCCGCGCGTCCTCCTCCCCTCGCTCCGCGGGGGAGGTCGTGGCCGGGTCTTCGCGGCCAAGGTACGCGTTTTCACGACAAATGCCAGGAAGTATCCTGTCATGGACCTATCGTCTCGTCCTGAACGAGCGGGATTGACCCGCAGGACTGGTTTTCGTACGGTGAAATGGTGCCCGAAAGCGACTGCATTCCGGTCATCGACATCTTCGCAGGCCCGGGCGGCCTAGGAGAGGGATTCTCCGCGTTCAGGTCTTCTGCGGGATCTCTCCCGTTCCAAATCAGGCTGTCCATCGAGATGGACGAGTACGCGCACCGCACGCTTCTCCTTCGGAGCTTCTACAGGCAGTTCGAGCCCGGCTGCGTCCCCTCGGCCTACTACGAGTACCTCCGTGGTGAAGGCAAGTGGAAGGGAAAGACATGCCAGGCGCTGCTGGATGCGTTCCCAGCCGAAGGTAGGCGTGCAAGGGCTCAAGCATGGCGGGAGGAGCTTCGACCTGCCGTGGTGCATGAGGTCGACAGACGAATCAGCGCGGCGCTCGGTCCACGTCGTGAGCGCCCCCCCTGGGTGCTGGTCGGCGGACCACCCTGCCAAGCGTACTCCCTCGCCGGCCGAGTGCGCATGCTTGGCGAGGACCCCGCCGCCTTCTACCGTGACAAACGTCACACGCTCTACAGGGAGTACCTCAGGCTGCTCGCGAAGCACGCTCCATCCGTGTTCATCATGGAAAACGTGAAGGGGCTTCTATCCGCGACATCGGAGTCGGGCGCCCGGGTTTTTGAACGGATCGTGCAGGACCTCCAACGTCCGCCGAAAAGCTCGCTTCGGTACAGGCTATTTGCCCTGTCGCGCGGCGAGGGCGGTGCAGACCAGCTGTTCTCTGATTTTGCCAACGCAAAGCAGTTTGTTGTCGAATGCGAGTGCCACGGGATTCCGCAGGCGCGCCACCGGATCATTCTCTTGGGGGTTCTCGAGTCCGACTTCGGCAACAACATACGGCTTCCGCGCCGCCTCGCTACGCGATCCAAAGAAGTCTCCTGCCGGGATGCGATCGACGACCTGCCACGGGTTCGAAGCGCTCTGTCGCGAGAAGCAGACAGCCCCGAGATCTGGAAGGCATTTGTCAAATCGGCGGTTGACAGGCCTTGGTACAACTACATCGCCAGCAATGGTCATGCGGACGTTGCAGAGGCAATCGCCAATGCGGCAGACCGCGTCACGAGCCCTCGCAAGGGAAGGGGCGGGCAGTTCGTTCCGTGCGATGTCGCCCCCGCCTTCCGAAGTGATTGGTTCTGCGACAAGAAGCTCGGCGGTGCCTGCAACCATGAGAGCCGTGCGCATCGATCCGATGACCTCCACCGCTACTTGTTCGTGTCGGCGTACGGAAGCGTCCGCAAGTCTTCGCCACGCCTCGAGGACTTCCCGACGGCACTTCTGCCCAACCACATCAATGTCAAGAAGGCGCTCGCAGCCGGTTTGTTCAATGATCGTTTCCGCGTGCAGCTGGCCGACTTTCCCGCGACAACAATCACCTCACACATCTCCAAGGACGGTCACTACTTCATTCACTATGATCCGACGCAGTGTAGGAGCCTTACCGTACGCGAGGCCGCGCGCATCCAGACCTTTCCCGACAACTATTTCTTTGAAGGCCCGAGGACCGAGCAGTTCCGGCAGGTGGGCAATGCCGTGCCGCCGTTGTTGGCACGCGAGATTGCAGGGATTGTCTACGAGGGATTCACTCGACAATGGAAATGACGCCGTGGGCGACTCGCTCTCAAGAGCCGATCGAAGTGCCTTGATGAGACGAATCCGGTCGAAGGATACCGGCCCGGAGAGAATCGTCCGATCGTGCATTCACAGGCTGGGGCTGAGGTTCCGGCTGCACGATTCGCAGCTTCCCGGATCTCCCGACATCGTGCTTCCCCGGCTGCGGACGGTCGTGTTCGTGCATGGGTGCTTCTGGCATCGTCATCCCAGATGTCGGTTCGCATACATGCCCAAGTCACACACGCAATTCTGGCGAGAAAAGTTTCGAAGCAACCGACTACGAGACCGTCGAAACCAGGCGGCACTCGGCCGTCTTGGCTGGCGCGTATTGATCTTGTGGGAGTGCGAGACAAGGGACATCGTCGCGTTGTCGGATCGTCTGCGACGTGATCTCATGCTGCGTCGTCAATAGGCTCGACGCCAGCGTCAACTTCTGTTGGTTCGATCGGCAGTTGGTGCCGACGTCTGCTTGTATCGATCAAACTCGGACGGCAGTAGCGCGAGCAAGCGGTCCTCTGTGAGCGATTGAAGATCGAACGTGCGGTCGAGTTGATCAAGAACCGTGCGGAATCGCCGCGGGCTGCCGGCACCGCTTCCGCCAGCACCACGCTTCATCGTTCCCCTCGCTGAGTCGTAGTAGAGAGTGGTGGCGGCACCGATGGCCGCCTTTGACTGCGCGACATCCTGAGTCGCGGCCAACTGGCCCACAAGCTCGCCCGGGGTGTGTGGTGGATTGTGAAGGAGCGCGGCCGCGCGCTGAGGGCAATCCTGGTTGGTCAAATAGATCAGATAGGCCCCCAGCACGAGGTGCCTGTAGTACTTCCAGCCACTCTCGGGCAGCCACCTCGCTCGCTCACCCACCTTTCGCGCTCCTCGAGTAGCCGGGGCCAGCTGATCGAACCACAGCAGCGCCAGCCATGCCCAGAGGCCTCGATCCCGAGTTGGGTCCTGGTGTCCGAGGCCGGGGATCAGCCCGTACAGGTATTCGGCGAGGTCATACCGGCGCGGAAAGCGGCGATCCGCATCAGCCTGCACAACGTTCGGTGCATGCGAGGTGGTGTCGAGACCGGTCAGGATCGGCCAGATGTCCTGCTTGAAATCGACCGATCGACCGGGCGTCGCCACGAAGGAGTCCAGGAAGTCCTCCATGCGGACGAGCCCAGTCTCGTTGAGCCGTCGGATACGCACAAGGTTCATGCAGCACCTCCTGCCGCACGCGGGGCATCATCCCGCCACCAACCACTGAAGACACGGTCGATGTGGTTCGCTCGGCAGAATCGATTCACGGCCTGTTCGATCCAGGCATCTCGGGCATCGGCTCCCTCGTCGCGGTCATCAAGGTTCTCCGGTGGCTCGGTCTGCCCGAGCAGGCCACAGCCGAATAGAATCCATCGGCCGCGCGGCGTGTCCCATTCATCATCACCAGGCAGCCCGTGTTCCAGCGCCCACGTCAGCACACGCCGAAAGACCTCGGGCAGTACAAGGGAGAGGAAACTAGGAGACCGGGCAAGGGCGAGTCGATCACGCACCAGATGGGTGCTCACCTTGATGAGCGGTCCGTCGTTCTCGTCGATCTCAAGGCGCCAGACCTCGTTCCTGAGCAACGGGTCGGGGTCGAGCGGCAGCAGTGACTTGCGCGGACCGTCCTGATTCGGCTTGATGCCGTCGGCCTGTGCGAGGATCCGTGCGGCCGTCGCACCGTGAGAGAGCGGCTCGACCACCTTGACACGGAACTGCACACCTTCTCCAGCACCGAAGTCACGCAGCTGCCGATTATCCGGCGCCTGAACTGAACCCACCGTCCCGAACTCGAATCGCTGCCAAGCTGTGTGCCGATACGCCTCGATCAGCACGTTCGCGTCGGAAGGTAGCGAATACGACGTCAGGTCGATCGACGCCGACATGACAGGAGGATCGGACTCCCGTGGCTGGTGAATTGTGATGGCAACATGCTCGCGCTTGAGTCGTTGCCGCTTTGTGTAGTTCAGCCTGCGCATTCCCGTGCTCATGCCTCACCCCCCGCTGCGGCGTCGACAGTGCGCACCTTCACGACAAGATCGCGATTGATATCGAGCCCCGTGATCTCAATCCTGAAGTTGTCCGAGGATGGACAAACCACGAGTATGTTGTCGTCGCACTCAACCTCATGCACGTCCCGCGCAGAACGCTTCAGCTTCTGGAGCTTGAAGTCCGCCGGGTCGTACTTCTTGAACGGGTTGCCGCGGCTGGTGTCGTAGGCGACGATCACTTCGAGCGCTCCAGGCAAGGGCGTGGACGCGACATTGTCGCGCACGACTGAGAAGCCGCCGGTGCTCTCTTCGATCTTGAAAGGCTTCAGGCGAGGCGGCGGTGGTGGTGGTGGCGGTGGCGGGCCCTTCTTCTTACCCTTTCGCCGATTGCCTTCGGCGTTTCGGTCGCCGTCGGAGACAGGCGAAGGAAACAAATCTGCCCACACATCTAGGTCTCGCTCAGTCCGCGCGTTGGACAGGGCGTCGGCAAGGTATTTGGGCGAGCCAACGACAAAGTCGATGGTCTGCCTGCCGTGCTCGTATCGCCCGCGGAAGTTCGCCGTCTCCGGAGACCAGTAGGTATGCGCGGGAGGCTCGGCGGCTCGCAGCATCACGGCTAGCGGGCCCTCCTCGATCGTCACCAGCGAAAACAAGCTCTGGTTGCGCACGGCTCTCTGCCGGGCGTTCGGCACAACGATGCACCCGCGAACGAAAACTGGGCGATACCCGGACCCGACGAGATCGCGTTGCAGGTACACGACGAACGCGGCGCGCTCCGCCTGAGTTCCAGTAGGCTTGACTCGGGTTGGAACGCGGATCGCTACCGGCTCGCCCCGGTCAAAGCGCTGACACAGGTCGGAGAAGTTCGGGTCGGTGGGCCGCAGCAGGTCATCGCTCCACATGGGCGGCTCCCCTGCGGGCGACTCGTTGAGCACATACGCCTGCCTCGGACCGTCGCCCAGCGACCATTTGGCGAGTTCGAGAACATTGGTGACTTCCGGCCGCCTCAGACGGGCGGCCTGCTCCAACAGATTGTCACTGTGCAGATCGACGCTCTCCCGCCGACCCCCGATCATGCCGCTGACGCGGACGCGCAGCCGTCCCGAGATGATCGGGTGAAAGTACTCGCGGATGACGATCTCAACGATGCCCTCCGCCGTGATCTCTGGGTCAGCGTAGGGAATCACAACGCTGAGACCGGGTTCCGCTGTCGATCCGTCGATCGGCCTTGTCAGCCCGAAGTCTCTCACCATTCGGTCGATCAAGTCAGTTGACGCTTCGGGAAGCACCATGAACTCACTTGCGGAGTCCTTGACGCCGAACTGGCCCAGGCCTTGGAACTCCCGTCCGTCCAGCGTGCGATGATGCCACAGGAGCGACTTCCCGATCAGCGCGACGTCTCCATCGGCACGGCGGCCAGTGAGCGCTAGGAACGAGTTGATTCTGCTGCAGCGGTTGAAGACGCTCTTCCCGACACCCCAGCTGCCACCAGTCGTCCCATTCATGGGGTTGCCGGATAAGCCCTCCGCGCGGAAGAAGTTGAAGAAGCGGTTGTCCGAATCCGATAGTCCGCCTTGGCGCACGTCCCCTTCGAGTCCGCGGGTGCCGAAGTCCTCGACGACAACGAATCCTCCGGACCGTGGCGCGTCGGGAACGTCCGGCAGCCTGCAGTCCCGCGATCGAAGATGCGGCCACAGCGAGGAGAACCAGAACGATGCCGTCTCGGCGGACATCGACGAGGCGTTGCGGATCTGGAAGCCGACGCTGACCTCCTCGTCATAGCGTGCGTCAAGAGAGTTCTGGATGCACTCGCGCACCAGCACCTCGCCAGGTCGCCAGTCGTCGTCAGCGTCCGCGAAGTGCTCGCTCCCGAGAGGGTTGACGATGGGTTGCCCGGCCTGGTGTTTGACGAAGTGCCATGCTGCGGTCATGTCTTCTCCTGTCTTTATGGCCACCATGCTTTGCAGCCGCCAACTCGATTACCGCCGTGAATTGGGCAGCGCCTCCCAACTCTTGTTGACCGTTTCGGCGACGTTGTTGCCCTTGACCGAGTAGCCCACGCGGCCGTGCTGCTCGACCGCGCCGATGTCCCTTAGCCATGCAAGGCAGACGTAGGCTTGGTAGCCGGGCAGTTCACCCTGTCCGCCGCCCATCTTCACTGGGAGCAGTTCCTCATTCGTGAACACACGACCTTTCTTGCCAAGTTCGGTTACGCGGCTAGCAACAACATCGATGCCCGCCTTGGGAGCCTTGTGGACGTACTCATCGCGCCTCTTCTTGGACCATCCAATCTTGATGAGCGTGTCTCGGGTTTTCTCGAATCGCGGATACTGTTTCTTGCGCAAGGCCTTGCGATCCTCGCGTGCCCTTGGCTTTGCCGCCGGCGATTCCTCCGTGTTGGTGGCGGTCTTTGATGAGTGGACGGGAAGAGCGACAGGGGCGGCGGTCGCCTCTGCTGTCATTTCCGCAAGGCGTCGAGCGATGCCGCTCAACCGCTCGACGGTCTCATATGCGCCGGCCGCTGCAGCCTCTGCAATCTGCCCGCGTATCTCGCGCTCCGCGTGCCGAATCACGTTGAACGCCCGCTCGCTGTTCGTCGAGGCGAGCATATAACGAGACTATGGTGAAATCCACGGCTGTTCACCATATTTTCGGCATACACGACCGCCCGCCGCGGCGTGTGCAAATAACTCCGTTCGCACGTTCCGTCCTGGATCACGGGGGCGAACCGTGTCATGCTGCCTTTCAGTAGTGGCCTGCGAGAACGGGCCGGTTTGGCCTTGCGACCCGGGCGAGCAGGACACGGCGGCTCGCGTTCGGAAGCATGTGCGCAAGTTCCTGTCAGAATGGGGTTTCGGACCAAGGGGCAGGAACCCGACCGCGTCGCAGCACTCTCGGATTGACACGGCCCGTCGGGCCGGCTTCCCGACCGGGCGCGGGAGGGGGGTGTGGTTCCCACGCCTCTCCGGGCTTGCGCGCAGAAACGAACGATGCCCACGGGTTCCGCTTCCACGGGTTGGGCCGTCCCCCCCACCCCCACTCCCCCCACTCCCCCCACTCTCCCCCCCACCACCACCGCCTCCGGCACCGGGCGGTACGCCATCCGCACCGACCACCCCCAGCGCGCGGCCGCACTTGCCGGCGCGGAAGGAACGCACGCCGGAGAAGCCCGGCGTTGAGCGGAGAAGCCCGGCGGCATGGCGGCCACATGGTCCGATGTCGTGTTCCGCCGGTACGAGCGGGAGGACGACACCAGGCCGGCGGACAGGGCAGCCGAGCCGGCCGGCGCCTCCGCAGAGGCATGCGCTGCTCGCCGATCCCGGAGCGGAAGTCCACCAGGCTCAAGCCGCGATGCCCTCGGAAGGTCGAGGTCGGCCGATTGAAAGACCGGCCTGGGTCAGTTCAGTTTGAGATCGAAGCCGGCCACGACGATCTCCCCGCCCGCGGCCTCGACCTCCACCCACAGCCTGCTCCCCTCGGGCAGCGGCGACGGAACCTCCGCGTGCGTGTGCCAGTTGTCCTTCTCGAGCTCCGCCCGGGCCTTGACCGAGCCTCGCCCGTCCTGCGTGCCGATCCAGAACCGCACGGCGACAACCTTCGGCCCGCCCGTCACCCACACGTCGATCGCCGCTTCCTTCCCGGGCACGATCTCGCCATCGCGCGACGCACGCAGCGTGAAGCCCCCGACGGTCTGCTCTCCCAACCGCGTCGTCTCGCCGTGATGGCGATCGTCGGCGTGGTCATGGGCGTCGCCGTCGGCATGGTCATGGGCGTCGCCGTCGGCGTGCGCATGCGCGTCGGGCCGCGCGGGCTTCGCTCCTCCCGCGGCCGGCGCGGCGGGCTCCGGCTCCTTCCCGCAGCCGGCGGGCAGGAGCGTGCAGGCAGAAATGACGACGGCGGACACCAGGGCGAACGTTCGAACGGTCTGCATGATGCAATCTCCGTGGTCAGGGATTCACGGACGCGGGCGTACGACGAACCCGCGCGACGAGCCGGGCCAGCACGCCCGGTCGAGCCGGGGGAGGCCGCTTCACGTTGAACGCCAGCGCGTAGCCGGCGGGAACGACGAACAGGTTGAGGAACGTCGACGAGACCAGCCCGCCCAGGACGACGATCGCCAGCGGCGCGAGCAGTTCGCTCCCGGGCCTGCCCCTCGCCAGCGCCAGGGGCAGCAGGCCCAGCAGCGCCGTGAGCGCGGTCATCAGGATCGGCACCAGCCGCTCCATCGACCCCTGGATGATCGAGTCGCCGATCGGCACGCCCTCCTGCCGCTGGAGGTGGTTGTAGTGGTTGACGAGCAGGATGCCGTTGCGCACCGCGATCCCGAAGAGCGTGACAAAGCCGACCATGCTCGCGATCGAGATCACCGGCGCCACGTACCGCGCCGACGACAGCCCGAACAGCGCCAGCGTGTTCCCGACGAGCGACGGGCTCTCGGTGAGGTAGATCGCCGCGATCCCGCCGATCAGCGCCAGCGGGAGGTTCAGCATCACCAGCAGCGCCACCCGGGTCGTGCCCGTGGAGAGTTGCAGCAGGAGGAACATGAACACCGCGACGCCCGCGCCCATCACGTAGATCGTGCGGCTCGCCGACTGCTGCGCCTCGAACTGCCCCCCGTAGTGCACCGTGTACCCGGCCGCATGCACGATCGGGTCCACCCGCGCGCGAACCTGCGCGACCAGCTGACCCAGGTTGTACCCCGGGGCGATGTTGGTCGAGACGACCGCCTTCCGCTGCGCGTTCTCGCGCGTGATCAGGTTGCTGGTCTTCTCCGGGCCGATGTCGGCCACCTCGCGCAGGCGCACGACCGCCCCGCCCACCCCGCGGAGGTGCAGGTCCATGATCTGGTCGATCCGCTCGCGCTCATCCTCCGCCAGGCGAACCACCATCTCGTAGCGGCGCACGCCCAGGTTCACCTCCGCGACGCGCTCGCCGGAGAGCGCCTGCTGCACTTGGCGCGCCGCCGAAGCCGGCGTCAGCCCCGCCGCCGCCAGGTCCTGCGCGCGGTAGCGGATGGGCAGCGAGGTGATCGTCACCTCCCGGTTGGCGGCGACGTCGCGCGTGCCGGGAATCGCCCGCAGTTCGCCCTCGATCTCCCGCGCCAGCCGGCGCAGCGTGTCGAGATCGTCGCCGTAGACGCTGATCGCGATCGCCGCGGGCGTGCCCGAGAGGATGTGGCTCAGCCGGTGCTCGATGGGCTGGCCCACCATGGTCGTGACGCCCGGGATGTTCGCGATGATCCGGTCGAGCGCCGCGCGCACCGCCTCCTGGCTCGCGCCGGGCGAGATGGTCACCTCGATCTCGGAGTTGCTCACCGGCTCGGCGTGCTCGTCGCGCTCCGCGCGCCCCGTGCGCCGCGTCACGCTCGACACGCCCTCGACGCCCGCGAACTGCCGCTCGATCCCCACCGCCACCCGGTCGCTCTCCTGGAGCGACGTGCCGGGCGGCGCGAACAGGAAGACGGTGAACGTCCCCTCCTTGAACCCCGGGAGGAACGACGTCCCGAACGTCGACGCGAGCGCGAGCGACCCGACGGTCAGCACGCCCGCGCCCCCCAGCACCGCGCCGCGGCTCCGCACGCTCCTCCGCAGCATCGGCTCGTACCACGCCTTCAGCCGGCGCACGAGCCAGCCGTCGTGCCCAGGCGAGCCGCCCGCGCCGTCCGCCGGCCCGCCCGACCGCCCGAACGAGCCGCGGAACATCAGCCGGCACAGCGCGGGCGTCACCGTCAGCGCCACCAGCAGCGACGCCATGATCGAAACGATGTACGCGACGCCCAGCGGCTGGAAGAACCGCCCCTCCAGCCCCCGCAGGAAGAGCAGCGGCACGAACACCATGCAGATGATCACCGTCGCGAAGAGCACCGGCGCCCGGATTTCCAGGTTCGCCTCGTAGATCACGCCGACCCACGCGCGGCGCGCCCCCGCCGCCAGCGACGCGTTCTGCGTCAGCCGGCGCAGCACGTTCTCCACCCCGATGATCGCGTCGTCGACCAGTTCGCCGATCGCCACGGCCAGTCCGCCCAGCGTCATCACGTTGATCGACAGGCCCCACGCCCACAGGATCAGCACCGCCACCGCCAGCGACAGCGGGATCGCCGTCAGCGTCACGAACGTCGCCCGCACGTTCATCAGGAACAGGATCAGGATCACCGCGACGATCACGCTCGCCTCAACGAGCACCTTCACCACGTTGTGCACGCTCCGGTCGATGAACCGCGACGCCCGGAACGGATCGCGGTTCAGCACCAGCCCCGCGGGCATCGCCTTCTCCACCTGGTCCAGCACGCGATCGACCTCCTCGGTCAGCGTCAGCGTGTTGGTCCCGGGCGTCTTCTGCACGCTGATCACCACCCCCGGCAGCCCGCGGTCCGCGCCGGTGCCGCGCTTCGGCGCGGGGCCGAGGCGCACGTCCGCCACCTGGCCGATCGTCACCGGCGCCCCGCCGCGCACCCCCACCAGCGTCTCCCGGATGCTCTCCACCCCCGTCACGCGCGCGATCTGGCGGATCGGCAGTTCCTGGTTCTCCCAGTTCGCCACGTACCCCGCGCTCGCCGTGCTGTGCGCGTTCCGCGCCGCCTCCACCACCTCCGAGATGGTCAGCCCGTACAGCGCCAGGTGGTCCTGGCGCACGTTCACCTGGTACTGCGGCAGTTCCCCGCCGATCGCCACCACCTGCGCCACGCCCGGCACCGCCAGCACCTTGTTCCGCAGTTCAAACTCCGCGAACGAGCGCATCTCCAGCGGGCTGACCGACCCGTCCGGGCTCGAAAGCGCCAGCAGCATGATCTCGCCCGTGATGCTCGTCACCGGCGTGATCTCCGCGTGCGCATCGGGCGGCAGCGCCTCGCGCACCGCCGACAACCGCTCGCTCACCAGCTGCCGCGCGCGATAGATGTCCGTCCCCCAGTCGAACTCGACCCACACGATCGACAGGCTCGTCGCCGACGCGCTCCGCACCCGGCGCGTGCCAGGCAGCCCGTTCACCGCCGTCTCGATCGGGAACGTCACGTTCAGTTCCACCTCGTCCGCCGCCAGCCCGCCCGCCTCGGTCATGACGACCACCGTCGGCGCGTTCAGTTCCGGGAAGACGTCCACGGGCATCTCCCGCACCTTCAGCCCGGCCAGCACCAGCAGCAGCCCCGCCGACACGATCACCAGCGAGGAGTTCTTGAGCGAGAAGGCGATGAGTCGCGCGAGCACGGATCAGTCCTCCCCTTCGTGGAACGTGCCGTCGGGGTGGAAGTGCCCGCCCTTGGCCGCGTTCCCGCTCGTCGCGAGCATCAACTGGTAGTTCCCGCCCAGCACCACCTCGTCGCCCTCCCGCACCCCGCTGCGGATCACCACCCAGCGCCCGTCCGCGATGCCCAGGTCGGCCTCCAGCCGTATCACCCGGTCCGGGTTCGCGGGGTCGCGCCGGAAAACGATCGGCGTCGCGCCGTCGCGCACCACCGCCGACATCGGGATCGCGAGTTCCTCCTCCCCGCCCGCAAGCGTGATCTCCAGGTGTCCGAACACGCCCGCCCGCGCCCACGACGACAGCGCCTCGGGCTGCACCATCAGGTCGACCGTCCGCTCGTCCGCGTCCGCTGCGAGCCCGATGAACAGCACCCCGCGCATCGCGTCCTCCAGCGGCACGCTCCCGCCCTGCCCGGGCACGATCCGCGCGGGCAGCCCGTCCCGCAACAGTCCCAGGTCCGACTGCAACGCGCGCGCCCGGAACCGGACCTGGTCGGGCTGCACCAGCGTCACGATCAGCCCGTTCTCCTCCGCCAGCCCGCCCGGTGTGATCTCGATCGACTCCACCACGCCCCACGCGACCGCGCACACCGTGTACCCGCTCCCCGGCTCAAGCCCCTCGTGCCGGTCGGCGCACGCGCTCCCGCGCACCAGCAGGTCATGGCGGCTCTGCAACGCCCGCAGCTCCGCCTCGGCCTGGCGCTGCTGCGCCAGCAGTTCCGCTTCCTTCTCCATCACGTCAGCCAGTTCGGCCTGCGTCGCGTTCAGCGTCGCCCGCGCCTCGGTGTACTGCGCGGCGCTGCCCCCGCCCGCCGCCCGCAGTTCGTCCAGCTGTCGCAGGCGTGCCTCCCACAACGCCACCTTCTCCGCCAGGCTCTCCTCGTGCCGCCGGTGGGCCTCACGCAGCGGCCCCATCGAATCGACCCGCGCCTGCACCGCGGCGATCTGCTCGTGCAGGTCGCGCCATGACGCCGAATCCACCCGGTACAGCGCCGTGCCCGGCTCCACCCGCTCGTACTGCGCCACGAGCAGTTCCACCCGCCCCGCCAGCGGCGTGCGATACTCGCGCCGGGCCGTCGGCAGCCACTCGAACCGCCCCGCCACCCGCAGCGTCCGCGCGACGTCACGATACTCGACCTTCGCGAACGTGATCCCGAGGTTCTGACGCACCGGCGCTGGGATGTCCACCCGGTTCGTCGGCGCCGGAGCGCCGCCCCCCGACGACTCGCCGTGGGCGTGACCGTCATCGGCCGCGTGCTTCTCCTCGGCGCGGTCGCACCCGCTCAGTCCGAGCGTTAACGCCAGCATGGCCGTCAGCAGCATTCGCACTTGATGCTGGTTCATGGATTCCTCTTGAGCTCGATCAGCGGCCTTCGCCGCCGGGAACGGGTGATGGCACTGATGAACGATTCGGCGCCGGCCCCAGCACCTCGTCGCGATCGACGCCCGCGAGCGCCTCATCCCTCGCCGCATCGATCAGCGCGATCTTCGCTTCGTGCTGCCGCTTCAGGCTCTCGAGGAGCACCAGCGTGTTGACTTCCCCGAGCCGCGCGATCCGCCGCGCGTCCTCGTACTGCGCATCGACGAGAGGCACAACCTCCGACTCCAGGGCCTCGCGCCGGCGCGTCGCCGACGCCACCCGCGCCTCCGCCGCCCGCAGCGCCCCGATCGCCTGCTCCAGCGCCGTCTCCGCCACGGACCGCGCAACCTCACGCCGCGCCCGCGCCTCGGCGATCCCCCGGCGGTTGGCGTTCACCAGCGGGATCGGTACCGACACCCCCAGCAGCACCTGGTCCTGCCCGTCTTCACGCCCGACCCCGGGCGCCAAGTGCACGTCGGGATACTGCCTTCGCACCTCGAGCGCGAGCGCCCGCTCCGCGGCCTCGTACTCCGTCCTCGCCACCAGCACCGCCGGGCTGCGCCGCTCCAAGTCAGCGTCATCCACGCTCGCCGTCCCTTCCCGATGTGCCGAACCCATCCCCCCTGCCATCAGCCGCAGCGGCGCCGCGGGCGACAGCCCCATCAGCCCCCGCAGGCGCAGGTTCACCTCCTGCGCCCGCGACTCGATCGCCGCCAGGTCCAGCGCCTTCGTCGCCCGCTCGATCCGGAACAGCCGCGCCTCGGCCCGCGGCATCTCCCCCGCGCGTTCCATCGCGTCGACGACGACCAGGATCTGATCCATGCGCTCCATGAACTCACGCGTCGCATCGCCCTGCACCGCCAGCGCAGACCACTCCCCCCACGCGCGGCGCACCGCCATCCGCACCGCCCACTCCCGCTCGGCAACGCGGGCCAGTTCCGCCGCGTGCTCCTCACCCGCCAGCGACTTCTCCAACTCCAGCCGCCCCGAGATCGGGATCGTGACCCCCAGACTGCCGAACACCTTCCATGGCTCGGGCGTGCCGTCCAGAATCCTCGCAAGGTCAACGCCGAACGTCGGGTCCTCCCACAACCCGGCGTTCTCCGCCGACGCCCGCGTGACCCCCGCCCGGAGGCGTGCCAGCCGCAGTTCGCCGTTGAAGACCAGCGCGATCACCTCGGCCTCGGCGCACGAGATCCCGTCGGACGTGTCGAACGCCCCGGCGCCGTCCGTCTCCGCCGCGAGACGCGCCGCGAACTCGCGCACCTCGGGGGTGTCCGGCGCCCGTGCGAGAAACGCCGCCCCGTGCCCCGCCAGGTCCAGCGGACGCCGCTCGTACGACTGGCACCCAGCCGCGAGCACCACGCTGAGCACGCCCACCGCGAGCCCGCGCTGGCGTAGTCGCATGCGCCGACAGTCGCTCGTGCTGCACGATCGAGACATTCGAGACTCCACTCGGATAGCCACCCTGTCGCGCGGAGAGCGCTGTCACGCCGCATGGGCGCAGCCCTGCGCCGCAGCGAACCTTGCACATGTGTAGGGAGATCTGCCCCGCCGCCCGGGCACCGCAGCCCGCGGCGAAGCGCGCAGCATCGCCGCCGCACCGGACGCCATCCGTCCGGGCGCGACGGGCCAAACGCTCTCGCTAGATCAGCAGCCGCGTGGCCTTCAACGCGCGCACCTGGCCTGTGGCGCTCCAATCCGGCGGACGCAGGCACGCGCCCACGCGCGGCGCGTCCCCCGCCCAGTGCGCTAGCAGCACAACAACCGCCGGGGTCAGCGCCGGACGCGCGTCGACCACCTCGCCCCGTGGGGCTGCCGGCAGGGGCTGTTCGCCCGGCACCGGCACGTGCACGTGGCAGCCGCACTCATCAGACGCGTGCGACGCAAGACTCAGCGGGCCGTGCTCGTGCTCCCCGCAATACCTGCCCGCGTGCGATTCGCTGTATTCCAACCCGCCATTCGCATGTGCGTGGCAATGAGGAAGCGGGATGCACAGCACTCGCCCTGGCACCACACCGGCCACCCCCTGCGCAACCAGCAGGAGCAGGGCAAAGAGTTTGACAAGCCGAGGCGACATGCGGGTTGCCCGTGTGTATCGGTCAACGAGTACTATACCGCTTTCTCGACGGCAGGAATCGGAATCGCTGAACAATCTCGCAGGCGGGGCGGTCGAGACGGCCGTCCCGCAAGAAAGTGAAACAACCCCGACCCCCTGACCAGCAACCGCAGCACAGCCGTTCTGCTGCTCTTCCCATACCATGCACCCGTGCCCGTCCCTGACTCAGCCCCGCCGCCCACGCCCCTTCAGCGCAACCTCCCCAACGCCCTCGTCTGGCTGCGGCTCGTGCTTGCGGGCGTCTTCGTCGCGCTCCTCTCTATCGGCGACGCCGGGTCCACCTCGCTGCTCCTCCTCGCGGCCGCCATCTTCGTCGTCGCCGCGCTCACCGACACCCTCGACGGCTTCCTCGCCCGCCGCTGGCGGGTCATCTCCCGCTTCGGCCGTGTCATGGACCCCTTCGCCGACAAGGTGCTCGTCCTCGGTGCGTTCGTCGTGCTCGCCGGGCCTGCCTTCGCCCGCTCACAGGGCATCGACCTCGGCTACCAGGCCAGCGGCGTCCAGCCCTGGATGGCCGTCGTCATCCTCGCCCGCGAACTGCTCGTCACCTCGCTCCGCGCCCTGGTCGAGGGCGAGGGCGGCGACTTTTCCGCCGAGTGGTCCGGCAAGGCGAAGATGATCGTCCAGTCCCTCGCCGTCCCGGTCATCCTGCTCACGCTCGCCTCCGGCCGGTGGTCACCCGGCGAACCGGGCCGCGTCGTCGTCGTCGCCGCGGCTTGGGCGACCGTCGCTGTCACGCTCGCCTCCGGCATCCCGTACCTTCTCCACCTGACCGCCCGCAAGCCCTGACACCTCGCCATGCCATCTCCCCCCCTGCGCACGATCTCGCTCACCCTCGCCACCACGCTCGGCCTCGGGCACCTCCGCCCCGCCCCCGGCACGTGGGGCTCCCTCCCGCCCATCGCCCTCGGCCTGCTCCTGCTCGCGCTCGGCCTGGCGACGACGCCCGTCTACACCATCGCCATGCTCGCCATGCTGCTCGTCTTCTCCGGCGCGTGCATCGCCGGCGCGGACGAGGCCGAGGCCCGCTTCGGCCGCAAGGACCCCTCGCAGGTCGTCGCCGACGAGACCGCCGGCATGGCCCTCGTCCTACTCCTCCTACCCCCCCCCTTGTTCGCTGCGCCGGCGCAGGGCATCGTCACCCTCGCGCTCGCCTTCTTCGCCTTCCGCGCCATGGACATCCTCAAGCCCTGGCCGGCGAACTCCCTCCAGCGCATCCCCGGCGGCTGGGGCATCCTCCTCGACGACCTCGCCGCCGCCCTCTACGCCGCCGCCATCGTTCACGTCGCGGCCGCGTTCGCCGCGTAAACCCCTCTGCCCCCTCCTTGGGCGCGCCTTTCAGGCCCCCAGCACCCGCCCGCGCATTTCCTCCGGCAGCGCCCACGCCGGCGCGTTCTGGTAGCAGACCGGCCGGCACCAGCGTTCGATCGCCCGCGCCCCGACCGCCGTCGTGTGCGGCTGGTTCGTCGCCGGCCACGGCCCGCCGTGCACCATCGCCTCGCTCACCTCCACCCCCGTCGGCACGCCGTTGAAGATCAGCCGCCCCACGCGCCGCTCCAGCGCATCGCGCAGCCGGATCGCCTCCCCGCGCTCCGCGTCGTCCGTGAAGATCGCCCCCGTCAGCGAACCCCGCACCAACCCCGCGCCCTCGACCATCTCCTCCACGCCCGCGCACTCCACCACGATCGTGGACGGCCCGAAGCACTCCTCGCCCAGCGTCGGGTTCGTCCGCAACGCCGCCAACCCGCACCGCAGCACGACCGCGCCGGACCGCACCCCCGGCCCGCGCGGCTCGCCCTCGCCGATCACGCGCTCGACGCCCGGGACCCTCGACACCTCCCCGATCCGCCGCGCGAAGACCTCCCACCCGCGCCGCCCCAGCATCGGCCGCGTTCCCGCCGCCCGCAGCCCCTCGGCGAGCGCTCGCACCAGCCGGTCCGCATCCCCCCCCCGAACGGCGAACACCAGCCCCGGGCACGTGCACATCTGCCCGTGCGAGTTCGCCACCGACGCCGCCAGCATCGCCCCGATCCGCTCCGCCCCTCCGTCCCGCATCGCCCCCGGCAGCACGAAGACCGGGTTCACCGACCCCATCTCCGCGAAGACCGGAATCGGCTCTTCGCGCCCGCGCGCCAGGTCCGCCAGCGCCATCCCCCCCCCGAACGACCCCGTGAACCCGACCGCACGCACCGCCGGGTGCAGCACGACCTCCGTGCCAACCTGCATCTCACGCTCGCCGCCCGCGTGCAGGAACGAGAAGACCCCCGCCGGGAACCCCGCCTCGAGCGCCGCCTCGCAGACCGCCCACGCCACCGCCTCGCCTGTGCCCGGGTGTCCGGGGTGCCCCTTCACGATCACCGGGCACCCGGCCGCCAGCGCGGACGCCGTGTCGCCGCCCGCCGTCGAGTACGCGAGCGGGAAGTTCCCCGCCCCGAACACCGCCACCGGCCCGAGCGGCCGCAGCAGGCTCCGCAACTCGGGTCGCGGGTTCGGCGTGCGCGCCGCATCCGCCGGATCAACCGCCGCCCGCGCCCAGCGCCCCTCGCGCGCCACGCCCGCGAACATCCGCAGCGTGAAGACCGTCCGCCGCAACTCCCCCTCCAGCCGCGGCCGCGCGTCCAGCCCGGTCTCGCGCGACGCCAACTCCAGCAGCCCGTCCCCCATCCGCTCGACCCGCTCCGCCGCTCCCTCCAGCAGCCGCGCCCGCTCCTCCCTGCTCGACCGCCGTGTGAACCCGAACGCCTCGGCCGCCGCGCGGCACGCTCCGTCCACGTCCTCCGGCGAAGCCGCGTGATAGACCTCCTCAGAGTCCCGCCCCGCCGCCGGCTCGAAGGCTCGGAACTCGACCGTTCCCCGCCGACTCTCGCGGCCAGCCACGATCGACCACCCGCCGAAGCGCACTCTTCCATCGACCGTCGCGCTCACAACCCACCTCCGGCCGCAATCAGGATAGAGCGCACCGCAACCGGCAGGCCGGTTATATCTTCTTTTCCCGGCCGATGTGGGCGATCGCAAGCGTGGCCGCGAATCCGACACCAGCCAGGCCGAGTGATCCAGCGACCTGGAGCGCGGTCGGCGAAAAGCGTCGTGTGGGCCAGTCGGCCATGTCGAGCGCTGCGATGGTGTCGGGGGTTTGCACAACGCCCTTGATGACGTCACCCGGAATCGGCTCGACGCCCTCTTGGAACGGCCAAAGCCCGACGACCGCGCCGAGCACGAGACCGAGCAGCACCCCGAGCGTCGGCTTCTCGAAACGGCGGAGCAGGTAGCGGATGAGGTTGCTCACCGCAGCAATGCCGACACCGACACCGAGACCGACCGGGATGAAGACACGCACGACCGGGTCCACCGCCGCGCCGTAGTCGCCCGAGGCGACCGCGTCGCGCGCGGCGTCGATGGCCGAGAGGATCGGCACGTACTGGCCCAGAACTAGCAGAAGGTATCCCCCGCTGACGCCGGGCAGGATCATCGCGCTCGCTCCCGCAAGCCCGGCGATGAACAGCGTGAGCCACCCCCCCCCGCCCGAACCGCTGGCCGGGGAGAGCATGGCGAGCGCGATCATCGCCGCGAGACCGGCAAGCGCACCCACCACGAGCGGCGCGGACAGCCCCCTCGCCATCGTCCAGATGACAGGCACTCCTCCGAGTGTCAGGCCGATGAACACGCTGTACGCCGCCCATCGGTGATGAACGACCATATCCTTCACAGGCCCCGCTCCGAGCACGATCGCCAGCCCCGCCGCGACGGCGACAGCGCCGAGAACCAGCAGCGACCGGAACCGGAACCGGAGCGTCGTCAGTTCCGCAATCGCGCCGATGAACCGCGGGTAGATGCCCGTCACGAGGAGCATCGTGCCACCGCTGATGCCCGGCACGAGGTTCGCAAGCCCCATGAGCGTGCCGCCGGCAACCGAGCGTGCGGTGAGCGGAATCAATGCAGGCTCGGCGGCGGCATCTACGCCCGGTGTCGTCGTGTCCATGCGTTGCTCGACCATGCGCTCCTCCGGCTCGGCGTCGATCGTAGGCCCCGGCGCACTATCATCGACACGGCACGCCCGTCCGCAGCAGCGTGCCGCGAGGAGGCCGCATGAACGTGCTCGTCACCGGCGCTGCCGGGTACATCGGGTCACACGCCGTCCGGCGTCTGCTGGCCGATGGGCACACGGTCCTCGCCCTCGACAACCTCACGCGCGGGCACAAGGCGGCGATCGACGCCGTGAGCCGGATCGCTCCGTCGCGCCTGACCTTCGTGCGCGCGGACGTCGGCGACACGGCAGCCCTCGACACGCTGCTCACCCAGCACAAAGTGAACGCCGTTCTTCACTTCGCCGCCTACGCGCTCGTGGGCGAGTCGGTCGGCGAGCCGCTGCTCTACTACCGCAACAACACCTCGGCGTCCGTCACGCTCATCGACGCGTGTGCGCGCGCTGGGGTCGAACGGTTCGTCTTTTCCTCCACCTGCGCGACCTACGGCGAGCCTTCCCCCGAGTTCATCCCCATCCCCGAGTCATGCCCCCAGCGGCCGATCAACCCCTACGGCTGGAGCAAACTCCACGTCGAACAGGTGCTGCGAGACGCCACGCACGCCGCAACGATGCAGGGTCGTCCGTTCGCCTTCGCCGCGCTCAGGTACTTCAACGTCGCCGGCTGCGACCGATCGGGCACGCTCGGAGAGGACCACGACCCCGAGACGCACCTGATCCCGGTCGTTCTGCAGGCCGTGCTCGGGCGGCGCGACGCCGTCACCATCTTCGGCGCCGACTACCCGACCCCCGACGGCACCTGCATCCGCGACTATGTCCACGTCGAGGACCTGATCGACGCCCACGTCGCCGTCATGGACGCACTGCGACCGGGCGACCAGCGGGCGTACAACCTCGGCATCGGTCGCGGGTATTCGGTCCGCGAAGTGATCGACAGCGTTCGGCGCGTCACGGGCCGCGACTTCGTGGTCCGCGAGGGAGCGCGACGCCAAGGCGACCCGCCAACGCTGTACGCCGATCCCTCGAAGATGCGCGCCGAGCTCGGCTGGGCCGCGTCGATCACCGACATCGACGAGATCGTCTCCACCGCATGGGCGTGGTTCCGCGACCACCCGAGGGGGTATGCGAAGTGAGTCCGCTGAAGAAGTCAAGGCAACATGGGATCTGGCGTGCGAGGGTCCGGGTTCCCCACTCCGCACGCGATCGGCTCGGGCCGGGCGCAGGATTGGGCGATGCCTTCGCGGGCTGCTGCGCGGCGGCCCTGCTCTGCCTCGTTGCCCTCGCGAGCGTCTGCCGCGCTCAGCAGGTCGATCCCGCGGCATGGCCCGCTCGCTTTGCCGTCTGCGGCGAGCGCGGCGTCATCCGCGAGATCGAAGGCCCGTTCGGCGACTGGGCGGTTCTCCGTATCGCGTCGTCCGGGCTTCGCCCCACCCGGCAGGACCTCGCCGACGCGGACGCGCTGCTCCAACACTGCGGCGACGAGCCGCCCGCGATCCGCTTCGAGAACGATGGCGGGATGTTCGTTCGATTCCGTCCGCAACCGGACGGCGCGGCGCCGGTCGAAGGGGCGCCGGTCTCCGCGTTCGTCTTCGTCTCCGCATCGCTCGCGGACGATCCGGAGCCGACCCTCGACCTGCAGCGCACCTGGTTCGCGTTCTACGAGCCTGCAAACCCGGGCGATGCGCCGCGGGGTGTTGTCCTGATCGCGCCCGGCATGTTCGGCACGCCGGAGAACGTCGTGGAAGCGATGGTCCAGACACTTCGGCACGCGGGCTGGCACGTGCTGCGAATGCTCACGCAGCCCTCCCGGTTCACCGAGAGCGTGGTGTTCACCATCGATCCCGAATCGGCCCCGGAGCCGGTCGCGCGTCAGGCCGCTCGGATTCTGGGCGATCGTGCCGCCGAGTGCGCCTTTGCGGTGCAGGCGGCATTCGCCCACGTCGAGCGCAACGACCCGCGACTTGCGAATCTGCCTCGAGCCGCGCTCGGCATGAGCGGCGGTGCGATGGCGATGCCGACCATCCTTGCCCTCGAACCCGAGCGGTACGGCGCGTGCGTGCTCATCGCGGGCGGCGCGGACTTCTGGGCGATCGCCGCCCTGAGCAACTACGCCGACTGGATCGACGCGGTGCGCGTCGAGTGGACCGGCGGACCTCCCCCGCGCTCCGCCATCGACCGTTTCGCCGAGGCCTATCGCGCCGCGGCCCCGCTCGACAACGTGAACACCGCCCCCGCGGTACGGTCGATCCCGACGCTCATGATCCACGGCACGCGCGACCGGGCGGTGCCCTCGGACCTCGGCGACCTGCTCTGGGAGAGGCTTGGCAGGCCCGAACGATGGAGCGCGCCGATGGGGCACGAGATGCTCTTCTTCGTCTACCTCCCGCGCCGATCGGCCGACCTGATCGCGTGGCTGGACCGGACGGCGGGCGGCCGGCCATGATCGCCGCGCTCAGCCCGTACCACCTGACGACGCGGGAACCGGCGGCGATGGCCGCGCTGCTGCTCGCCGAGCGGGTCGTCACCATGGTGCCGACCCCCTTCGACGGCGCGGAACGCTCACACGTCGAGCGCGCCGTCTCTCGATCGCCGCGCTACCTCGACCTGATGGAGTCGTGGAGATGGTCGGTCCCGCTGTGGAGCGCGGGCGTCATCACCGGAGACGCCGAGGGCGATGACGCGGCAGACGAAGTTCGCACCGTCTGCGCTCGCCTGCGCGACGACGAGCATCTCGCCCCGCTCAGACTCCTCATGCGCGAGAGCCTGTTCGATGATGAACGCTCGTACCTCGACGCGATCGCAAGAGACCTTCTCCGGGCCGGCCCTGACCCGGCGATCAGCATCCCCGTCGCCGCGGCGATGGACCGCTTCGCGGCGCTCCGCGGCATGGTCGTGATGCGATCGTTCCCAACGAGCGTCGCCCAGCGGGCCGAGCACGGCATGGCGGAGAAACGGTTCGCGTTCGCCATGCCCCTGCTGATCCAAGCGAGCGGCGAACGCCTCCTCGAAGCCCGCGAGGCGCTGGGCAGTTCGCTGACCGACCTGGGGCGGACTGTCCGCGCTGCCGCGTTCGGCGAAGCTTCAGCGTTGGACGTCGCCGATGCCGCACGCGATGCCGCCCGTGCCTTCGAGCCGCTGCACGCTGACCTGGCTCGCCCATGCGAGGACGAGGACGACCTGCACGTCATCATCGGCACCGCATCGGTCACGGCGGTCACCCTGCCCGTGGACGCCGTCCTGGATTCGAGCCTCGCGGCCTTCAACTCGTTCGCGCAGACCCCGGTTCGCACGACCTCGGAGCCGTCAAGCCTCCCGGCACTCCGCGATCCGCTGGCCGGCGAGCGCGTCGTCTCGCTGGTCGTGCGTTCGATGGGGCGTCGGCGGTGACCGCTCGGCAAGGGGTCAATCCACTCGGCGAGGCGACACCGAAGTGACGAGTCGAATGCTCGGCGTTTCCAGCCCCGCCGCGATCGCAGCATCGCGAAGGTCGTCAGGACGGAGCGTCAGGTCCACGGTCGCCCGCGTCAGGCGAGGCCCCACGTCGTAGTACAGCGTGAACTGCACGTGCTGCACGTTGCGAAGCAGGGGCGCCTCCTCCGGGTCGCCGACCGGCAAGCCCCCGGAGAACCGGGTCCGGACGTTCCACAGTTCGAACGGCGGCCCGCCCTCGGCGATGACCCACGACGGCGCGTCGCGGCGTTCGAGGCGCGTCACCTCCGTCGGAACGCCCGCCCCGTCCCGTGCGCTCACGAACTCCAGGCTCGGCGGGTCGGGCACGAGCACCGGCGTAAGGATCGGGTTCACCGGGTAGGGTCCGAACTCCTCGCCGTTGCGGATGAGCGCGCTGACCCGGTGCATCACCATGCGGGCCACCACATGCGACGACGCGGACTCGCTCGTAGTCTTGTAGCTCTTGAAGCAGGCGTCCAGCGCGGAGAGCGTGGCGACGAGCAGCGTCGCGCTGATCGTGAGCGCGATCATCAGCTCCACCAGGCTGAAGCCGCGAGCGGACAGACGCGCGGGACGAGGCTTGCTCACAGTTTGCCCTCCCGGTAGGAGTTCGGCACGGGCACGACGCCGAGGGGAAGCATGATGCCATCCGGCAGCGACATGTCGGGGTTGAACCGGAGGCGGACCGAGCCGAATCGTCGAGTTGCTGCTGGGTCGGCCACTGGTCCGGGCCGAGGTCGACGAACCCGTCGCCGTCGAGATCCCATCCGACGATCTTGACGCCATCGACCTCGGGCAGCGTCCAAGGGTCGAGCGATTCGTGCTCCCCGTCCTCGGGGCCGAGATAGCCGAAACTGGCGTTGAAGCCCGCGGGGTTGCCGAGCGGGTTGCCGTGCGGATCCTTCAAAGGCCCCGCGCCGTACTCGGGCTTGAAGGTCAGCAGCAGCGCGCCGTCGATCTCGGCGTTCCCGCGCACGTCGAGCACGCCCGCAATGATCGCCCCGCGCAGGCGCACGTCCTGATCGGCCGGGCTGTTGAACGTGCCCACGTCCACCGAGAAGTTCGGCAGCATCATCGACGATTTCTCGATGTGCTCCAGGTCGTGCTGCTCGGGGTTCAGGTCGGGCCGCGAGGGGTGCTCGGTGAAGAAGCGGGTGCGCCCGGTAAACTGCATCTTGTTGCGGACGTGCGTGTACTCGGCCGGCGCGTCGCTCACGACAGACCCGACGATCAGGCAGTCGTGGAAACGAAGGTTGTTCGAGTAGAGCTTCGTGTCCGTGACACGGGTCGGCACCACGTTCTTCACGCCGTTAATCTCCCGCGGCACGTCGATCACGAGCGGGTTCGGCAGCGCGGCGTACGCCTCCTCGGGATAGAGCATCACGTCGCTCGCCGGGATGTCCCCCTTGTCCACCGGCTCGAACGCCATCAGGAGCATCTGGTTCGGCGGGCGGGCCTCATCGGGCAACACCGCCTCGTCAAGCGGCGGGCAGTCGAGGCACCCGTCCTCTTCATTCCACTCGTCGAAGTCGTCGCCGAACACCCAGCGCGGCCGCTCGGGTACCGGCCTGCCCACGCTCGGATTGAACCGCATCCGACCGTAGAACGCCCAGTCGATCTGCGGAGCGCCGGGGTCGTAGCCGTGGTTCTGCACGTGCGTGCGCACCCACGTCACGCCGACGAACGTGCACCCCTTGAAGAGCGCGTTCAGTCCCATCGGGATCTGCACGTCACGGAAGACCATGTGCTCGAAAACGGGCCGGTAGTACCAGTCGGCCGCGTTCGGCGAGCCGAGCGGCATCGGCTCGTAGTACGCCGTCTGCCAGTTGTCCGGCAGGCCGTCGAGGTTCAGGTCGGGGTCGAGTCGCAGGTACCGCGGCAGGTACTGCGGGTTGTCGGGATCCCCGTCGGTCGCGCCTTCAGGCTTCGTTTCCTCATACGTCGGCAGCGAATCGACGCTGATCCCGAGTTGCTGCGCGACCTGCTCCCAGAACCCAGCGCCATCGGCCGCGTTGTGAAGGGCGGTCTCCGTCCCCGTGAACGAGCCGGCAGTCACCTCAGGGAGCAGGTTGTCGTCGGCCTCGTAGACCCTCGGCGACTTCTGCTCGCTGGGCCGGATCGACCCCAGGAGCCGAGGCTCGTAGTCACCCCGCTCGGCCCGCCACGCGGAGTCCTGCACTCGGAAGACGAGACGCCCGTTCACCTTGACGTACCGGTCCATCGCGTCGATGTACCCGTCGAGGTAGCCGAGTTCATGGTCGAGGTAGACCTTGACCTGGTGGCCTTGCTCGTTGGTGATCCACGCCCAGTCGAGCAGTTCCTCGGGCGGCTCACCCTCCGGATCCCACCGGCCGTTCGCGTTGTGGTCGAGGAAGCCGTAGACGCCGTTGCGGTTCCGGTCGGCGTTCGAGGTGTCGATCAGCCTTGCCAGGTCGGGGTCGATCACGTTCCCTTCCGCGTCCACGAACTCGGTCGCGATATGCACCCGGCGGTCGTCGTTCGCGTCGAAGTGGTTGATGAAGATGTCGAACTCGTCGACGTAGCCGTCCCCGGTGACGTCGTGGAACGCGGTCCACGGCTCCGGGTCCGAGTCATCGCCGACGTAGCTGTTCGGGATCGCGCTCCCTTCCACCGGGTGGCCGACACGCAACCGGTTGTCGCCGTCCACGTCCGCGGCGGCGACGGCGGCATAGAACGCATCGAGTTTGTTGTCGAGCAGCGGGTCAAGACCGTTGAAGTCGCACCGCATGATGAGCGGGTCGCCGTGCTCGAACTGCACGTCCTCGTACCGGACGCCCAGGTCGCCCACGATCTGCACGTTCTTCCCGATCATGATGCGACTCGGGCTGATGACCGCGTGCCCGACGCGCTTCACGATCCGGAAGTCGCGCGTCATCGTCCGCGTCATCGGGGCGCGGTTCGCCACGAAGTGATACCCGATCACGATCACCCGGACGTCGGTCCCGTTGGCGAGCGGCGCGTAGATGATCTGAAACGCGGGCGGCGGGACCGATCCACCCGTGGGCGAGAGCGCGACAAGCGGCGTGACCACCCAGCCCGTGCTGCGATAGACGTTCAGGTCCGCGTGCGGCCAGGCGTCCGTGATTGTCGGCACGGACGGGTCGCCCGCCGAATAAACCACGATGTTCTCGTCGCGCGCGTGCGCGTTGACGAGCGCCTCCGCGATGCCGTCCGGATTGTCGCCGCCGTACCCCCCGGGCGAGGGCAGGATGATGTGCTCTCCGTACGAGCCGAGGTTCCCGTCCCAGATCGCGTGCCCGAAGGCCTGGTCGATGTCGCTCCGCGAAACGATGAAGCGACCGGCCGCCTCCGCGAGCCTGCGCTCAGCCAGCGCCATGCCCGTCTCCGCCACACCCATCGCGTGCATGACCTGCACGTGCGTCTCGGCCGTGCGGACGTTCCCGCGGCTGGCGATCGCCATCGCCGCGACCAGCGAGCCGAAGAGCACGAGGAACATCATTGCCAGCACGGACGCGACGCCGCGCCGGGAGCGCGGCCGCATCCGCCCGCCTCGCCCCTGCGCCTGTGCTGTCAGAAGTTCGCCGTTCACGCTCACTCCTCGCTCCCCTCGCCCCGTGACATCCCGCCCTTGTCATGGCACGACCCACGACAGGCGCGCGACCTCCATCGCCGACCTGCCCGGCGGGGTGTACCAGACGATCACCGTGACGCGCACAGGGAAGGCGTCGACCGCGATCGCGGGCAGTTCGCCGAACTGCGACTCGCGGTAGTACCCCTCCTCGCGCACGATCGAGTAATCGTGCGGCTCGACCTTCTCCACCAGCACTTCCTGCATCCATCCCACCATCGGCACCGGCCGGCCGAGGTCGTCGAGCACGACGTTGCCCAGCAGGTCGAGCTCAGGGATGACCGCGCCTGTCGCGTCGATGGGACCTTCAAAGTCGCCCCCTGCGCCGAACCGAAGCCCCGCGAAGTCGTCCACGTCGTCGTAGTCGTCCAGCGTGATCTCGTTCGACTCCGGCCCGAAGACGATCGGCCCGCCCTCGCTGATCGGCATCAACCCCACCACAGGGTCGTGACGCGGCAGGTTCCGCATGTACTCGCGCACCTCCCCCGCCAGGAACGTCCCCGCAGCGGCGTGCGACGACCACAGGTTCGACTGCACGAACGCCTGCTGCGCCTCCACCATCGCCAGGATGCCCACCCCGATGATGACGGTGGTCATCGCGGTCTCGAGCAGCGTGAACGCCGGCGCCATGCCCCGGCGACGCGCGGCCCTCCGGCCGGCTTGCGGAGCGTCCATTGGCCATCCCTCCCGCGGCGCGTTCGGCCGCCGGAGCGTCCATCGGCTATTGCACGAGCTGACTCATCTTGAAGATGGGCAGAATGATCGCCATCGCGATGAATCCGACGATTGTGCCCATTACGAGGATCATGACAGGCTCGATCATGCTCGTGACCGCCTTGATCCGATCCTTCAACTGCTTGGCGTAGAACGTGCTCACCTCGTCCAGCACCTCGCCCAGCTTACCGGACTCCTCGCCCGCCGAGATCATCTGCACCACCGAGCGGGGAAGCAGCCCGTCCTTGCCCAGCGGCGCGGTGATCTTCTTCCCCTGCTTCACGCTGCTGTGCACACGGCCCCACAGCCCCTTGTAGAGCTGGTTGCCCGAAATCTCCCCCGTAATCGCGAGCGTGTCGAGCATCGGCACGCCGGCGTTGATCAACTGGCCCATCGTCTGCAGCGAACGGCTGATGTAGAGCGAGCTGAACATCCCCCGAAGCACCGGGATGGTCAGCTTGAGCTTGTCGATCCAGAACGACCCGACCTCGGTGCGCGCCCCGACGTAGAGCAGCCCGCCAAGCCCGACCGCCGCGCCCACCACGATCGGCCAGCGCGCGACGAGGAACTTGCTGATGCTCATCAGGAACGTCGTCGCCCAGGGCAGGATGTCCTCCTTGCCCTCGAACACCGTGTAGAACCGCGGCAGCACGAACGTCAGCAGGAAGATCGTCACGCACACCGCGAGCGACCCGATGATCCCAGGGTAGATCGACGCGCCGATGACCATCTTCCGCGTCTCGATCTGCTGCGCGATGTACCCGGCGATGCGGTCGAGCATCTCCGCGAACGAGCCGGACATCTCCGACGCGCGAACCATGCTCACGTAGAGCGGGCCGAAGAGCTTCGGATGGCGGGCGATCGCCTCCGAGAACTGCTTGCCGCTCTCGACGTCCTGCTTCATCCCCATGATGACGCGCCGGAAGGCAGGCTGCGTCGTCTGCTCGGCAATGCCCTCCAGCGCGGCACGCAGGTTGATGCCCGCGCGGATCATCACCGCCAACTGCGTCGTGAAATCCAGCACGTGCTTCTGCGAAGGCTTCCGTGAGTTGAGCCGCTTCAGGATGTCGATGAACCCGCCGTCGGAATCCTCCGTCGCTGCCGTCGAGAGCGAGACGACGTGCAGCCCCTGGGCGCGGAGCGCGGCCGCCGCTCCCGCGACGCTGTCCGCCGCGAGCGTGCCGGCCTGCACCTGGCCCGATGAACCGCGCGCCTGGTAACGGTACTGGGGCATGGGTCAGGCGGCCAACTGGCGGGCGAGCTTGTCCGGATGCACCGCCTGCGCGACCGCGTCCTCCTTGCTGATCATCCCGTTGAAGTACAGTTCCGCGATCGACGTGTCGAGGCTGCACATCCCGATCGCACGGTTCGTCTCGATCACGTTCGGAATCTCGAACGTGCGGCTCTCGCGGATCAGGTTCCGCACCGCAGGCGTGCACAGCAGCGTCTCCACCGCCGGCACCATCCCCGGCCGGTCGATCCGCGAGAACAGCGACTGGCTGACGACCGCCTGCAGCGTACCCGCGAGCATCGCGCGAATCTGGTTCTGCTGCCCGGCCGGGTACATGTCGATGATGCGCTCGACCGTCTGCGAGGCGTTCACAGTGTGCAGCGTACTGAGCACAAGGTGCCCGGTCTCCGCCGCGCTGATGGCGAGCGCGGTGGTCTCGAGGTCGCGCATTTCGCCGACCAGGATGATGTCCGGGTCCTGACGCAACGCGTGCTTCAGGCCGCTGGCGAATGTCGGCATGTCCTGCCCGAGTTCACGCTGCTCGATCAGGCACTTCTTGCTCTCGAAGGAATACTCGACGGGATCTTCGAGCGTGATGATGTGCTTCGCGTAGCGCTCGTTCATCGCCTCGATCATCGCCGCCAGCGTCGTGGACTTGCCCGAGCCGGTGTCGCCCGTCACAAGCACCAGCCCGCGCGGCAGGTACGTCAGCCGGGCGATGACCTCCGGCAGGTTCAGGGCCTTCAGCGGCGGCACCTTGCTCTTGATGGCACGCAACGCCATGCCCACGCACCCGCGCTGCATATGCGCGTTCACGCGGTAGCGGCCGATGCCCTTCAACTCGTACGAAAAATCCGCGTCACGCTGGCGGTCGAACGTCGCCTGCGCCTCCTTCGGCGACATCTCCCGGAACATCGCCAGAACCTGCTCGGCGTCGAGCGGCGGCGACTCCATGCGACGCACCACCTGGTGCACGCGGATCGTCGGCGGGTGCCCCGCCACGAGGTGGATGTCCGACGCGTCCGCCTCGTGGGCACGGCGGAGAATCTCCTGGAGTTGCACGGCGACCTCCCTCGGCCGGCGCGCCCGCCGACCGCGCAAACGCAGCCGACCGGGAGCGCACGAAACCGAGGGTTCATCGGACAACCCGGCTCCGCCCTTCATGCCGAGCGATCGGCCTCGCCAACCGCCCGCTCCGCCCCGGGCCGCGGACCCGCACAACCGTTACAGACCGCACCGCCCGAACCGACCGAGGTCAGCGGCCGGCCCCGGACCGGCAGTGCGCACACCATGACCCAGCATCCATCGGATCGAAGCCCGCAGACGCGAGCGAGGCGAACGCACGCGCCGGAGCCGCCGCAGGCGGCAGAGACGCGAGCCGGGACTTGAACTCTCGCTGGAAGCGATCCTCGTGCAACTGGTACTGGTCCGGACGATCCTGCGTGTAGGCATACTCGCCGCGGAGAAGCCTGTTGATCTGCTCGATCCGACGCTCCGGGTACGGGTGCGTCGAGAAGAACTCCGGCGGACGGCTCCCCTCACCCGCAGCCGCCTGCAGGATTTCCTGCACCTGGCGGGCGCCGAGCGGGTTGTACCCGTTGCGAACCATGTACCGCACGCCGAGCGCATCCGCCTCGAGCTCCTGGTCGCGGTTGAACTTCAGCAGGTACCCCTGCCCGCCGAACCCGACGACGACGGGCACCGCCGACTGCAACCACTTCTCGTCGCTCTGCGCAGCCCCGACCGCCGCGCCGACGACGAGGCCCTGGACCAGCATCGCATGGGAGATGCGCTCGTTGGAGTGCCGCGCGGTGACGTGCCCGACCTCGTGCCCGAGCACCGCGGCAAGCTGGGCCTCGTTCGTCATTCTCGCCGCCAGCCCGCGCGACATGAACACCTTGCCCCCAGGGAGCGCGAAGGCGTTGATGACGTCGGAATCAAGGAGCGTGAACTCCCACGGGAGCGACGGGTTGTCCGACTCCGTCACCGCCGCGAGCGCGTGCCCGATCCTCGCCACGTACGCCTGCAACTGCGCGTCCGCGACGGCCCCCCCGTACTCGGAAGCCAGTTCCGCCTTCGCACCCTCGCCCAGCGCAATCTCGCGCTCTTTGCTCAGGAGCGTCATCTGGGAGCGGCCCGTGGTCGGGTTCGACGAGCAACCCCACGAAAACGCCGCCAACGCCGCGAGCACGATCAGTCCGAGCCGTCCCCGTGTCATCGGTGCATCTCCCTTCGTCGGCCCTACAGTGCCCCACCGGCAGGGCCAGCCATGAATCATCTACAGCCTACCCACTCCGCGGATGCCGCGCCCCCGCAGGCCTGGACCGATGCCGAACTCGCAGATCCGCACGCGAACCCCGAGAAGGCCGAGCGCGTGCGGCGCATGTTCGCGGCGATCGCACGGTCGTACGACCTGAACAATCGGCTCCATTCCTTCGGCCGCGACCAGGCCTGGCGCAGGCACGCCGTTCGGGCTGCCGGCGTAAGGTCGGGCGACGCCGTCCTCGACGTGGCCTGCGGAACCGGAGATCTGACACTGCTCTTCGCGCAAACCGAGGCCGCCCGAGTCGTCGGGCTTGACTTCACGCCGGAGATGCTCGACCTCGCCAACGCCAAACGCGCACGCCTTGCCACTTCCGTTCAGCCCGAGTTCATCCGCGGAGACGCGCAGAACCTGCCCTTCGACGACGCCTCCTTCGATGTCGTCTCCATCGCCTTCGGCATCCGCAACGTACAACGGCCCGAGCAGGCGATCGCCGAGTTCGCACGCGTCCTTCGGCCCGGAGGACGACTCGTCATCCTCGAGTTCGGACAGCCGGGCTTCGCCCCCATCCGATGGCTCAACAACTTCTACTGCGGCTGGGTGATGCCCCGCACCGCAACGCTCATCAGCCGCGATCGTTCGGGTGCTTACCGCTACCTGCCCCGCAGCATCGGGTCATTCATGCCTCGACTGGCCATGCTCGACCTGCTCAACAGGTCTGGCTTCCGGGACGGCGCCTCGACGCCGCTGACTTTCGGTGTGTGTGTGTGCTACCGCGCTGTCAGAGTCGGGGCCTGAGAGACCCCGCCGCGTTTTCTGGGACTGGGGATTGCGAGCGCGAAGGTCTTTATCGGACTCCGCGCCCGCGCTCGAAGGTCCGACTTCTGCGCCTCGTTCTCGCCTCACGCCCTGTCCGCCCCACAACCGATCGTCTCGGGCGTGATCGGCGAGGGCCGACGCCCGGTCCAGGAGGGCCGGACAACCCACTCCACCCGTCCGCGGCGGAGCCGTGCCGGATCGATCGTGTACGGAGACTCTCCCCCATGAACCACGAGTTGTTGACGGAGCGGTTCTTCGAGGCGCTGATCAACGGCGACCGCCCCGGCGCCCGCGCTCTGATCGAAGAGGCCTCTCTCGCGGGCTATACCCCACGAGACCTCGTGACCGATCTCTACTGGCCGACATACGACCTCGTGCAGCGGTTGTACCGCGAAGACCAACTGACGACGCTCGCCCACCGCCTCTCGACGAGGCTGCTCCGCGTGCTCGTGGACCAGACCGCCTCGCGCCTCGGACGCGCCAACGCAATCCGCCGATCCGTCTTCGCGTTCTGCGGACCGTCGGACGCGGATGAACTCGGAGCCCAGATGGCCGTGGACATCCTCGAATCCGAGGGGTTCGCGGTGACGTTCGCCGGAGGCGGAATCGCCACCGACGAGATCATCGCCGCAACCAACGAGCGGCGGCCCGGCATCCTCCTCATGTTCTCCTCCGCTCCTCAGGACCTTCCCACCATCCGAGAGGTCATCGACCGCCTGCACGAAATCGGGGCCTGCCCCAACACCCAGATCGCCGTCGGCGGGGGAGTCTTCAACCGGGCCGAAGGCCTCGCCGAAGAAATCGGCGCGGACATCTGGGCGTCCGACCCCTTGGAACTCGCCCAGGCACTCATCGTCCGTCCCGCCCAGCGCGCAGTCGCCGAGCAGCGAACCGTCGGCCGAAACCGCCGGGCGAAGGCGGCGTGAGCTGGATCGTCCGAGAACCGCATTCGTAGGGCGGGGCGGGTCCGGTGGCCCGCCCCGTCTGTTGCGCATCCGTGACGGATCGAGAGGGAACAAAACCGCAAGTTAGTGCGTATAAACATGCGTCGGCTGGCTCTCAGCGACATGCCAGCCGGATGCCGAACGGGCAACCGCCCGGTCGTCCCCCGGGTATAGTCGCTCCGGGAAAGGGCTTCACATGGACCGCGCCCAGGAACGCCGCCTGATCCGACGTGCCGCCGCCGGCGACAAGCAGGCCGCCGAGGCCTGCATCCGTGCCCATCAGCAGAGTCTCTATGCCTACATGCTCCGACTGTCGGGTCGGCCCGACGTGGCGGAGGACATCGTGCAGGAGGCGTTCGTTCGCGTGCTGACAAGCCTCGACCGGTTCGACGACCGCTACCGGTTCTCGACCTGGCTCTTCACGATCGCCCGCCGCCTGTATGTCAACGCCTGCCAGAAGCACAAACCCGTCTACGAGTCGGACGTGGTGGGCGGGTGGCATTCTTCCGGAGACGGCCCCGAGTCCCCGGTGATCGATGCTGAGGTTCACGAGAACACCCGCGACTCCCTGCAGGCGGCGCTGCTTCAACTGCCCGAGGACCAGCGCGAGGTCGTGATCCTGTTTCACCAGCAGGACTGGCCGATCGCCCTGATCGCGCAGCACATGGGCATGCCCGAGGGGACGGTCAAGAGCCATCTGCACCGCGGTCGTCGGCGTCTTCGGGCGCTGCTTGAGGCCTCGGAGCGAGACGCCGCACGGGTCGAGGAGGCGTGGCGTTGAACGATGACCATCGCCAGCCCGATCGTCGCTCCCGCGAAGAGTGGGTGGACGAGTTCCTCGATCGGCGCGCTGACGACCCCGAAGCGCGGGCCATCTTCGATCGGCTGCGCACGGACCTCGACGCCTGCCGCGAGTTGGCCAGTCTCAAGCGGGCGACCGACGCCCTGCGTTGGCAGCCCTCCGCGCCCGACCTCGCCGCTGACATCCTGCACAGCGTGCATCGCCGACGCCGGTTCCTGCCGGCTCGCCTCCGGCGAATGGTCACCGTCGGTCGAGTCGCGGTTGCAGCCGGCGTCGTCTTCGCGATCGGAGTAACCGCTCTTGCCCGTCGGCACGGGCCCGATCTGGCCTTCACCCCGGAGCCTTCGCACATTTCCACGCTCGTCGTGAGCAGCACGCACGAAGCGCGCGAGTGCGCGAAGAACATGGTCACTGCCATCGGCACGATCCGGGACGATCTGGCCGCCCCTGTGGCTCAGGTGGTCGTTGTCCCAGTGCCCGCGGGCGACGGACCACAGCGGTATGTCCGCTACCGCTCGAACTCGCTCGCCTTCGATGTCAACCGTCAGCCGCTCTCCGTCTCCTGGCAGTCCTCGGTGCCCGTCGTCGGCGGCAGCGGCGCGTCAGATTTCGCCGGCTGGGGGTTCTACGCGGACGATGCCGAAGCACGGGCCGTCCGGCCGACCTACGCCTCGCGGCGCGTCGCCCCGGACCTGATCCGAGCCGGATTGTTCTTCGAGTTCCTGCACGAGCCGGCGCCCGTCCTGCCCGACCGCTTCGAGCGCGCCTCCCGGGACATCCGCTGATCGCTCCCCAGCCCGAGAACCCGCCCTCAACGCTTCCCGCTGCCGCTTTCGTCCGGGTTGCCGGTATCTTCGTGCGATGGGCGCGCTCACTCTCGAACCGCCAGCCTCAAAGTACGAACGGACAGCCTGTCGCCGCCGGCGTCTCCTCGCTCGGCTTGCGGCGATCGTCTTGCTGCACGCGCCCGTAGCCGCCCAGCCGAGCGCTCCCTACGCGGCGGCAGTCGCGCTGCCGGCGCAGGCCGAGATCGCACTCGTCCTCGACGGGGCATCGCGTGTCCGCACTTCGCCCGCCGGAGCGACGCTGAGTTCGGCCTTGGCCGATGCGGGGCTGCTCGCGGAGTCCAACCGAGCCTGGGATGACCTCGCCCGCGTGCTCGGACTGCGGCGCGAGGAGGCCCTCGATGCGCTGCTCGGCAGGCGAGTCGTGCTGGTGATGACGGGCCTCACGGCGGATTCCCCCACGGGATGGGCGATCGCCGCCCAGGTCTCGCCGGAGATCGAGCGGCGATTGCGCGCTGGGCTTGGCGCGGCGCCCCGCCAGGTCGTCGCCGGTCAGCCCATCCTGTCGGTCGAACAGGGCCGATACGAACTCGCTTCGGCAGTCTTCAGGGATGCCGGCGCTTCGCCGCTGCTCCGGGACGATGGACGCGCCGGACCCGTCGCCCTCGTCTTGCTTGCACCCGCGGGCAACAGCGCTCTCTTTGACGCGATGCTGCCGCTGGTGCAGGGGAAAGCCGTCGAGACACCCTTCGGCACGTCGCTGAACCCCGCGGCATCGCTCCGCGAATCCGACGGCCTGCTGATCGCCAGGCTTTCCGCCGCGGAAAGCGCCAAGGATCGCTACGCAGCAGTCGCCTTGCACGCGCATCCGAACGCCTGGAGCGCGAACACCATCGCATGGCCAGCGAGGCTGTGGCTGTCCGGTGTCGAAACCGAGCGTGTCAGCCCGTGGTCGCGTCGGGCCTTTGATACCGTCTCGAAGGACTCGCTCGCAAGCGTGGTCGGCATCTTCGGCGCCGCAGGCCCTCCGGCCGAACTCATCGCGCTCGCTGGAACGGCGGCTCATCTGGCCTGGCCCGACGGACTTGACGCGCTCCCGGCCGGAAGGGCGATGCTCACCGTCCACGGCCCGGAACCCGACTCGCGCGATCCGTTCGGGCTTTCCGTCTCCATTGCGATCCAGGTCCGAGACGTCGAAGCATCGGCCAAGACCTGCGATCGAGCGGTCGCTCGCTCACTCGCGGTAGCCGGGCGCGACGGCGCAGCCGCTGACCTCGGCGGCTTCATGCCCGGCGCGGTTCGCACGGCGGAAGTAAGCATCGCCCCCGGACGCACGACGACGATCGCCTGGGCATTCGAGCGAGATACCGAGCCGCGCAGCGCGGACTCCCCGAAGAGCGGCTGGTGGGTCATGGCCCTCGGGCCGACAAGCCATGCGCCGTCCTGCGCAACCTCGCTCGTTCGCAACACGGCGGCATCGTTGACCGAACGCGAAGACAAGCACGAGTCACGCCGAAGGATCAGCCTCGGCGTCGTCCGGCCGGCGCGGGCGGTTTCGTTCGTGACTCGAGGCGACGACATTCCCTCGGGTCCGATCTCCCTTCTGCGAGCAATCGACATGGCCGAGTGGGACGCCTGGATCGAGGGCGAGACGATCAGGGTTGAGTCCTCGGTGCGCTTCTCGCCTCTGCAGGCTCGTTGACCGGTAGACTGGCCGCATGGCCATGCTCCTCGGCATCGACGTCGGAACGTCATCCACCAAAGCGCTCGTCATCGACGACTCCGGGCGTGTCATCCAAAGCGCTTCTTCCCCGCACACGCTCGAACAGCCGCACCCCGGCTGGTCCGAGCAGGACCCACGCCAATGGTGGGCGGCAACCGTTGCCGCGACACGCGATGTCATCGGGCGACTCGGATCGCGCGCGACCGGAATCGCCGCCGTCGGACTGAGCGGGCAGATGCACGGCTCGGTGCTGCTGACGCGCGAGTCGCTCGAAGCGACGGGCGAACACGCCGAGCCATTGCGCCCGGCGATCCTGTGGAACGACCAGCGCACCGCCGCGCAATGCGAGTTGATCGAGCGTGCGGTCGGCTCGCGACGACGCCTTGTCGAGATGGTCGGGAACGCCGCCCTGCCGGGGTTCACGCTCCCGAAACTGCTCTGGGTACGCGAGCACGAGCCGGAAGTCTGGCGGCGAACGGCGATGGTCCTGCTGCCGAAGGACTACGTCCGCCTTCGGCTGACCGGCCGTCCCGCGACCGACGTGGGCGACGGCGCGGGAACGCTGCTGCTCGATGTTGATCGTCGGGCGTGGAACGACGAGGCGATGCGCCTGTTCGACATCGACCCCGCAACGATGCCGCCGGCGCTCGAAGCCGCCGCCGCCGCAGGAACGGTGACAGCCTGGGCCGCCGCACAGACAGGGCTTCCGGCGGGCATCCCCGTCGCCGCAGGTTCGGGGGACAACCAATGCGGCGCGGTCGGTGCGGGCGTCGTCGAGGGCGGCATTGCGCTGGCGACGCTCGGCACCAGCGGCGTTCTCTACGCCCACGCGACCGCACCGCGGCGCGACCTCGGCCCGGACGAACGCTCCGCGGGCAGAATCCACACGATGTGCGCCGCCGACGGAGACGCACGCCACGCCGGACAGTGGTGTCTTACCGGCTGCATGTTGTCCGCCGCAGGCTCGCTGCAATGGGCCCGCGACAGGCTCTTCCCGGGCGAGAGCGTGGACGGGCTGATCGCCGAGGCCGCGGCCGCGCCACCGGGGTGTGAAGGGCTGGTCTTCCTCCCGCACCTGACGGGTGAACGCTGCCCGCATCCCGACCCGCTCGCACGCGGCGGGTGGATCGGACTGACGGCTCGCCATACGCGCGCTCACCTCGTGCGCGCGGTGCTCGAGGGCGTAACGTTCACCATGCGCTCGATCCTCGACCTCTTCATCGAAGCAGGGATCGACGCGACCACCGTGAGGCTCGGCGGGGGAGGCGCTCGCTCCGAACTCTGGCGGCAGATGCAGGCCGACGTCTATCGCCGCCCCGTCGGTCTTCCAAACTCCGAGGAAGGCCCGGCGCTCGGCGCAGCGTTGCTCGGCGGCGTGGCGGCGGGCCTGTGGGAGAGCGTTCCCGCGGCGTGCCGTGCGTGCATCCGTGTCTCCGAGACACGCGAGCCGAACTCCGCGACCGCCGTTCGCTACGAGCCGGTCCGGCGGGTGCACGAGTCGCTCTACCCGCGCCTCCGCGACGCCTTCCACTCGCTCGCGTCCTGACGGGCGTTCAGCGGCGGCGACGGCGCCGCGCCCCGATCGCCCCACCGAGGCCGAGCGCACCGAGCGTGCCCGGCGCGGGCACGTGCTCGACCGTCACACGGACGTTGTCGATGCCCCACGACTCGTCGATGTAACCTTGCAGGCCGACGCCGCGGAAGTCGATGAGCAGTTCGGCCGCATCCGCCGGCAGCACGAACGGCACCTCAACACCCCGGTAGATCGAATCCTTCCACTGCGCGTGATAGCCCAGGTGCGCGGGGCCGACGTCGGGTGCGCGATAGGACTGCTTGCCGTCGGGGAGATTGGTGAACGTCTCGGAGAAGTGGACCTCGCGGTTGATCAGCACCTCGAAGTAGTCAGGACCGTGGACGCTGTTGTTCCCGTCCCAGGAGTCGATGATGTAGAGATCGAAGGTCACCAGCCCGGCGATGTAGGGCGTGCCTCCCCCGCCGCCGCCGCCACTCCCGCCACCACCGTCGCCGTCCGGGATGTCGTCCCGCTGGCCGCGAGTGGGGTCGAGTTTCAGACGGATCGACTCGGCGCTCTTGCGACCGACGAAGCGGGTGAAGTTCGCGTGCGTGTCGAGCGTGGTGTTCGCGCTCCACTCCTTCCCGGCAGCCTGAAGCCCCTCGAAGGTGTTCTCGTACAGCGTGACCGGCTGGGCGAGCGCGGCAGCGGCAAGGATCGCGGGCGCAGCGGCCCCCGCAACGGCGAGGCGTCGAGCGTTCATCGGGCACTCTCTTTCCGGGTCGCCGCGCAACGGCGGCCGACTTCCGCCTACACCCTGCCACGCCCCCAGCCCCAACCCACCCGCGGGGAGGAACGGTCACACCGGCGGTTCCGGCTGTGACGCCTGCGCAAATCGGGCAAGGCGTGAGCGTCGGTTCGCGGACCCGCGCGCCTACACTCAGTCGCCGCGATCCACACGGCGCGGACCCGATCGGCCGTCCCGCCCCGTCCGCACACCCGCACGAACCGAAGCCCGCCTCAACCGCCACGGACGGCCCGCCCGTGCCCGAGGGCCGAGAACGCAGCCCGAGCCATGCCCACGCCTCCCGTCGCCACCGCCGAACGAATCCGCAACGTCGCGATCATCGCGCATGTTGACCACGGCAAGACCACGCTCGTCGATGAACTCCTCCGCCAATCCGGCATGTTCCGCGAAGGCGAACTCGACAAGCTCGCCGGCGGACAGCACGACCTCATCATGGACTCCAACCCGCTCGAACGCGAGCGCGGCATCACCATCCTCTCCAAGAACTGTGCCGTCACCTACCACGCACAGAACGGCAGCGACTACCGGATCAACATCATCGACACCCCGGGGCACGCGGACTTCGGCGGCGAAGTCGAGCGGGTGCTGCGCCTCGCCGACGGGTGCCTCCTGCTCGTGGACGCCTTCGACGGCCCCATGCCTCAGACCAAGTTCGTGCTCGGCAAGGCTCTCGAAGCCGGCCTGCGCCCCGTCGTTGTCATCAACAAGTGCGATCGTCCGGAGGCCGACCCGAAACGCGTCCTGCACGAGGTCTTCGACCTGCTGGTCGATCTCGGCGCGGAAGACCACGCCCTCGACTTCCCCGTCGTCTACTGCTCGGGCCGCGAGGGGTGGGCCTCGCCCACCCTCGACCGACCCATCGACGACCTGCGCGCCGGCGACCTCGGCCCCATCTTCGAGTCGATCGTCCGCGAGGTCCCCCCCCCGAGCGCGAACCCGGACCGCCCGCTCCAGTTCCTCGTGACGAGCCTCGATTACTCCGACTATCTCGGCCGCATCGCCATCGGACGCGTCGTGGCGGGGTGCATCCGTTCGGGACAGCAGGTCGCCATCGTGCGCCGCGACGGCAACGTCGAGGAAGGCAGGGTCGGCAGACTCCTCCGCTTCGAAGGCCTCTCACGCCAGGAGACCGACGAAGTGAACGCCGGCGACCTGTGCGCCGTGCCCGGCCTGCCGACCGTGGACATCGGCGACACCATCGCCGACCCAGAGTCGCCCGTCGGGCTTCCCCCGGTCCGCGTTGATGAGCCGACCATCTCGATGCTCTTCCGCATCAACGACTCGCCCTTCGCCGGGCAGGAGGGCAAGTACGTCACCAGCCGCCAGATCCGCGACCGCCTTCTCAAGGAGCTCGAGCGCAATGTCGCGCTCCGCGTGAAACCGGGCGAGTCCGCCGAGGAGTTCGTCGTCTCCGGCCGCGGACTGCTGCACCTGGGCATCCTCCTCGAAACCATGCGACGCGAGGGGTACGAACTCTCGGTCGGCCGGGCTGTCGTCATCACGAAGGAGATCGACGGCGTCACCTACGAACCGGTTGAAACGCTCGTGATCGACGCCCCGTCCTCCGCCGTCGGCGCGGTCATGGAGCTGGTCGGCGGCCGACGAGGTGAGTTGCGCAAGATGGAGCCACGAGGCGACGTCATGCACCTCGTCTTCGACGTCACCAGCCGCGCCCTGATCGGACTGCGCGGTCGCATCCTCACCGCCACCCAGGGCGAGGCCGTCATGCACCACCGCTTCGACCGCTACGAGCCGGTCAGCGGCGAGCGCATCCGCCGACCCTTCGGCGTCCTCATCGCCACCGAGGCCGGGCAGGTCACCGCGTACGCGGTCGAGAATCTCGCCGACCGCGGCATCCTCTTCGTCGCCCCCGGCGACCGCGTCTACACCGGCCAGGTCGTCGGCGAGCACAACCGCGACAACGACATCCCCGTGAACATCGTCCGCGAGAAGCACCTGACGAACATCCGGTCTTCGACCAAGGAAGCCACCGTCACCCTCAAGGCGCCGCGCCGTCTCACGCTCGAAGCCGCGCTGGAATATGTCGAGGAGGACGAACTGGTCGAGATCACGCCCGAGTCCGTCCGATTGCGCAAGCGCCTGCTGGACGAGGGCGAGCGAAAACGCGCCGAACGCCAGGCACGCGACCGGAACCGTCCGCCGCCCTCCTAACCCGCGCGAACCGTGCTGACGATCACGCATGCATCGTCCTGACAGCAACCGCGAGAGGCATGCGTTCCACGCGCCCTCGCCGTCACGGTCTACGGCGTCCAGCCGGGCAACGCCGCTGCCTGCTTCACCCACTTCGCCATCAGCGCCTCCTCGAACATGTCGTTCTCGTGGATATCGATCCAACGAGCCTCCTTGTCCTTGCCCGCTCCGGGAGGCACGGGCCGCAGCGACGCCCCCTTGAAAAACGTGACCTTGACGTAGCGGTTGAAGACGTGGAACGAGAGGAACCAACCCAGCCCCTCGACGCCGTAGAAGGGTGAGTTCCACCGCACGGCCTTCCGCACGCCCGGAACGCTCCGCGTAATGACCGCATCGAGGCGGCGTCCAAGGTCGCTCTTCCAGCCCGGCATCGCGGCGATGTACGCCTGCACCGGCACGTCGCCGTCGGCCTTCGCAATCTGCGGGTTGCCGCCCGACAGAAGTCTCACCGGCCCGGACTCAGCCACCCCCCCCTTGGCCGTCTTTGTGGGCTTCCCGTTGCAGGCCGCCGCCGCCTTCACGATCGCCTTGAACGCGCGCCCGTTGATTGTCTCCCCTTCGCGGATGTCGATCGCCCGTCGTGTGTTGCCTTCAAGGCTCGAGTTGAAGAGGCCCGAGGGGTCCGGCAGGCCAGCGCCCTTGGCAAACGTCAGTTTCACGACCTTCGTGTAGGCCTCCCCGGTGCAGACAATCCCGTTGTGCGACCATACCGGGTTGTTCCACTTCCACTCCTCCGTGATCCCCGGAACCGCATCGAGGATCAGCGCTCTCATGCGCGCAAGCGTCTCCCCGCGCCATCCACCCAGTTCCCGGATCCGCTCGTCGATGAGTCTCGCGGCGGGCGGACTGCTCGACCGCCCGGTCTTCTTTGCCGCACCCCGCTTCGGCCTCGCCTCTGCCCTCGTCGCGGACTCGGGCGTGGTGACCGTTGTGCGCGGCTTGCCGGGCCTCGACGCGACCTTCCCCTTCCGTTTCGCCATGGTCCTTGACCTCGTTCGCCCTCGTCGTGACCGCTATCGGAGGGCCGTGCATCATGACCCAAGCCCAGCGACAGCACGCCCGAACCGTCGCGCCACGGTAGAGCCATCCCTCGCGTCACGCCACCGCTCGCCCCAGTCCGGACCGCCCGCCTATGCTCTCGACCCGTCGCGGGCCGGGTCCGAAGCCGGCTGTGCCGCCCCGATGCCCGCGCGGACGAGGACCGATCCATGCCCCAGTACGCCATCATCGAAGAATCCGGTGGCCAGCGCCGCGTCGCCGAGGGTGACACCATCCTGATCGACCTCCACAAGGGCGGCGAGGCCGCGGCGGGCGAGACCGTCACCTTCGACCGAGTCCTCATGGTCGGCGAAGCGGGCGGAAACGCCAAGGTCGGCACGCCCTACGTCGTGGGCGCGTCGGTCACGGCCCAAGTGGTCGAGCCGGTCGTGAAGGGTGAGAAGATCACCATCCACAAGTTCAAACCCAAGAAGGGCTACCGCCGCAAGACCGGCCACCGCCAACGCTACACCAGCGTGAAGGTCACCGGCATCAAGGGCTGACCGCGAGGCCCGCGGTTACTCAACCGTCACGCTCTTGGCCAGATTGCGCGGCTTGTCCACGTCGTGCCCCCGAAGCACCGCCGCGTGGTATGCCATCAGTTGAAGCGGCACCACCGTGAGCAGCGGGCTGAGCGGCTCGGCGCATTCGGGCACGTACAGCACGTCCTCGGCGAGTTGGGCGATCTCCGTATCGCCTTCCGTAGCCACGGCGATCACGTGCCCACCGCGCGAGCGCACTTCGGCGATGTTGCTCAGCACCTTGTCGTACTGTCGGCCACGGTTGGCGATGAAGACCGCCGGCATCCCGTCGTTGATGAGCGCGATCGGCCCGTGCTTCATCTCGGCCGCCGGCATGCCCTCGGCGTGGATGTACGAGATTTCCTTGAGTTTCAGCGCGCCCTCCAGGGCGGTCGGATAGTTGTACCCCCGCCCGAGGAAGAGCCAGTTCTCGCGGTCCACGTACTTCCGCGTCACGCGGCGGATGTGGTCGTCCTGCCCCAGCACGCGCTCCATCTTGTCCGGGATGGCGGACAACTCCGAGAGCATCGCCGCGCACTCCTCCTGCGACGTGAACTTCCGCCGCGCAAGGAAAAGAGCGATCATGGCGAGCGCGGTCACCTGCCCCGTGAACGCCTTGGTGCTGGCGACGCCGACCTCCGGCCCCACGCGCAGGTACACGCCGGCGTCGGTCTCCCGGGCGATGGTGGACCCGACGACATTGATGACGCCCAGCGCCAGCGCGCCGCGCTCCTTGGCCTCGGTCAGCGCGGCCAGCGTGTCCGCCGTCTCGCCCGACTGGCTCACGGCGACGACCACGCTGCTGTCCTCGATGATCGGGTTGCGATAGCGGAACTCGCTGCCGTACTCGACCTCCGCCGGAACTTTCGCCAGGTCTTCGAACAGGTACTCGCCGATCATCGCGGCGTGCAGGGCCGTCCCCTGCGCCACGAAGATGAACCGTCGCGCCTTGACCAGCTCCTTGGCGTACGCCGACAGGCCGCCAAGCACGACCTTGCCCTCGCGCTCATCGATCCGGCCCCGGCAGCAGTTGCGGATCGCCCGCGGCTGCTCGAAGATCTCCTTCTGCATGAAGTGCTCGAACGAGCCGAGCTCGATCTGCTCGAGGTCGAGTTCGAGCTGCATCATGCGGGGCGTGACCTCCGCGTTGTCCACCGTCGAGGTGCGCAGACCCTCACGCGTCAGCTTGACGACGTTGTAGTCGTCCAGCGGGAATGCCTGCGTCGTGTGCGCAACGATCGCCGCCGGGTCCGACGCGACGATGTACTCCCCAGCGCCGACACCGACCATGAGCGGCGAACCCTTGCGGGCCGCGACCAGCACGCCCGGCTCGTGCTCGCACACGACCGCGATCGCGTACGCCCCGGTCACCTCCCGCAGCGCTGCCTGCACCGCGGCTTCCAGGTCCACGCCCGATGCCAGGTCGTACAACTCGCCGATGAGCATGGCGAGGACTTCAGTGTCGGTCTCGCTCGTGAACCGGTGGCCCTTCTCCTCCAACCACGTTCGAAGCGTGGCATAGTTCTCGATGATCCCGTTGTGGACCAGCGCGATGCCGGCCCGGTCGTCGCGGTGGGGGTGGGCGTTGGCCTCGGTCACGCCGCCGTGCGTGGCCCAGCGCGTGTGCGCGAGCCCGATGGTCCCGCGCATCTGCCCCTGCCGCTCGAGCCGTTGCTCCAGATCGGCCACGCGACCGACCGCACGGAGGGTGCGGAGCTTCCCGTTGTCGATGACAGCCACCCCGGCGGAGTCGTACCCGCGATACTCGAGCCGCTTCAGCCCCTCGATCAGCAACGGAAGAGCCTGACGAGACCCGATGTAGGCGACGATCCCGCACATGGAGCGATCCTCCCTCTCCCCCCACTATCGGCCGCATGGGGGCCACAAGTCGCCCCGGAGACCAACCAGAGAGTCCTACGCCCACCAAAGCATCCGGGATCGTGCCGGTCACTCGCCCTTCCGCCCGATCGCCACCCTACCGACCCGGCAAGTCAATCAGGAAAGCGCAGCGAGCAGGTCGTCGGCCGTCAGGGCGGTCTTGATCTCCCGAGTCTGGACTCGCTTGACCCTGCCCCGGCCGGACGGGTCGTGCCCGACGACCACTGTGCCGCGGGAAGCGACGTTCAGGTCGGGCCAGTAGAACCCGTACGCCTTGCAGACCTGCCGGTGCATGTCCGCGAGCAGCGTCTGTTTCAGGCCGAGGCTTTTCGCCCAAGCGTCGTGGGCGAAGAACGAGTCGCAGGAGATACCGACGACGGTCGCGCCTTTGCGGGACCACCGATCGAACTCATCCGTTACGCACTTCATCTCTGCCGAGCACACGGGCGAGAAATCGAGCGGGTAGAAGCAGAGGACGACGTCCCCCTTCTTCACATGGTCGGAGAGCCGCCACTCCTGCCGGTTCTGGTCGGTCAGCATGAAGTCCGGGGCAGCCTCGCCCACGGAGATCGGATTGTCGCGCGGCTTGAGGTGTTCGTTCGCCATGGCTCGTTCTCCCCGGAAGATCGGACCGCCTTGCGGAGCGATCCTGAGGCGGTATCCTAGCGGGGCGGGGCGGAGCCTCGCGGAGTTCCGGACGGAGGAGGACACGCCGTGCAGGGACGCGCCATGCAGACGGAACCCACCCTCGAAGCACGCTATGCGGAAGTCCGCGAGCGAATCGCAGGGGCTGCCGAGCGGAGCGGGCGCCGGCCCGAGCAGGTCATCCTGATCGCCGTCACCAAGAACGCCGAGTCCGACGACGTGCGGACCCTGCTCGAACTCGGGCACCGCGACTTCGGCGAGAACCGCGTCCAGCCTCTGCTCCAGCGGCAGGCCATGGTCGAGGAGTTCGCGGCGCGGCTGCGCGCGCTCCCCCAGGTCCGCCAGGGTCGGGCCGCGCGCGACGCCGAGGCCGTGCTCACGGGTCGAGCCACGGCCGGCGACACCCCCGGACCGGTCCGCTGGCACATGATCGGCCACCTGCAACGCAACAAGGTCCGCCGGATCATCGGCTCGGTCCGGCTTATTCACTCGGTTGACTCGCTCCGGTTGGCAGAGGAAATCCAGGCCGCGGCCCTGAAAAGAGACACGCCGGTTGAGGTGCTCGTGCAGGTCAACTGCTCCGGCGAATCCCAGAAGTTCGGCTGCCCGATCGCAGCCGCTCTCCCGCTGGCCGAGCAGATCGAGACGATGGTCAACGTGCGTGTCCGCGGCCTGATGACCATGGCCGCCTTCTCCGACAACCCCGAGGATGCTCGCCCGGCTTTCGCCCGATGCCGCGAGCTGTTCGAGGAAATCCGAACTACCGGCATCGGCGAGGGACGCTTCGACCTGCTCTCGATGGGCATGACCGGTGACTTCGAAGTCGCCATTGAGGAGGGGGCGAACCTCGTGCGCATAGGCACCGCCATCTTCGGACCGGCAAAGCACGACGACGGCGGTGAGGACTGAGGCGCGTCAGGCCCGGGCCATCGTGCCGCCGCGAGACCTCGTCCTCTCCATGTAGGCCTGGAGATTGCGTCCGGGGCAGGCGGTCGGCTTGAGTTCCTGGTGCGTATAGACCCGCGAGACTGGGACGCGATACCGCTGCATCTGCGCCGCCACGAAGTTGTCGAGCGCGGAGATCGACTCGTTTGTCGGACGCTGGTTGTCGTAGTTGCCCAGCACCACGATGCCGAGGTTGTTGCGGTTATTCTCGCCTCCGGCGTGCGCCCCCTGCAGCGAGAGCGGACGGGCCTCCCAGACGCGCCCCGACGGATCGATGACGTAGTGGTACCCGATATCGGCCCACCCGTTGCTGTTGACGTGGGCGGCGCGGATCGCTTCGATGCGCCGGGCCGCCGCGGCGTCGCTGGTCGCCGTGAACGGGGTCATGCCGTCGTGGTGAATCGTGATCCGGTTGATGCCGCCCATCGGGTCGGCTCTGGAAATGATCGGGCCTTCGCGGGTCCACGCCGAGCGAGGGATGACTCCCTGCACCGGGGCCTGTCCGGCCCGTTGGCGGCGCCACTCGTCAAGCCAGCCGGGCTTGTGCGACACGACCTCGGGCGCGGGGCGGTCGTAGACCGGAGCATCCGGCAACGGCCGGCGACGCTGGGCCGATCGCGTGGTGCCGCACCCGCCGAGGACAAGACCCGCCCCGACGATCGACGCGCCGAGAACAAGACCGCTCCGCACGATGTCACGCCGCGTGATTCCGTCCATAGAGACTGCTTCCATCGGTCGAAAGGCTCGCGGGCGTGCAGGAAGCGGCGGCCATGCCGCGCGGGCGCGCCCCATGGCGTGGATCGTACCATCCGCGCGGGGAGCGTGCGGCCCGAAAAGACGGAATCCGGCACGCCTTTGCGCTACTCTTGCACCCCATGAACCCGTCTGATAACCGATTCGTCTCAAACCCGCTGGGATGGGCCGCGGCGGGCCTGCTGGCAACCCTCTCTACCGCCGCCCCCGGGCAAGATGAGGCCGCTCCGACCGAGGCCGAGGCTGCCCTGGCCGAGCCGGACGTGGTCTGGTCCGGGTCGGCGAGCCTGGGCCTGCACGGGGCGTCGGGGAACACCAAGCGGCTGAACGTCAGGGGCGATCTCGCCCTCTCCCGCGATACCGCACGATTCGAGACCGATTTCTCGGCCGTCTACTCCTACGCGACCGAGGAGGGCACCGAGAGCGCAAACCGCTTCGATACGAAACTCCGCAACGACTGGCTCATCGCGGACTCGCCTTGGCGGTACTACGCGCGAGCACGCTACGAGTTCGACGAGTTCCAGGACTGGCGACACCGGGTCTCGGGCGGACCCGGCGTCGGATACCTCTGGAGCAAGACGGAGTCGCTCTACTTCCTCACCCGGGCAGGCATGGACCTCACCCGCGAGTTCGACGGTGTGGACAACACCATCACCCCTGAAGCCGTCCTCGGCCTCGATCTGCAATACAACCTGAGCGAGTCGCAACGGCTGGTGTGGGTATTCGACTTCATGCCCGACGTGTCCGAGTTCGGACCGTACCGTTTCGAAACCAATGCCGCACTCGAGCTGGACATCGACAGGTCAAACGGGCTGTTCCTGCGAGTCGGCGTGGAGGACCGCTACGACTCGACGCCCGGACCGGAGAAAAAGCGCAACGACTTCGTCTACTTCATCACTCTCGGCTGGAAGATGTAACGCGGCCGAGCATGAAGCCGAACGGAACATGAAGCGGAACGGAGCACGAAGCGCAGGCGAACGCCCACTCACGAACGAGCCGCCCTGTCACCCCCCGCCCCGCACTCCCTGCAACCACCCGCACCAGACGCTCAGCACCAGCAGCATGTACAGCCGCTGCGAGTGGTCTCGGCCGTGCCACGGGTTGATGCTCTTCTCCCCCGCCGCGTCGTGCTCGCGGAGCATGCGGCGAACAAAGCCCAGGTTCAGTTCGATCCCCGCCTCTGCCAGCCCCGGAAACGGCTCGGTGGATTCCAGGTGGTCGTAAAGCAACTGCCGCATCCCGCCGTAGTCGGTGCGGAACCACTCGCCGATCGGGATGGCGAAGCCCATCTTGGGACGATCGACGATCTCGGCGGGGAGGTACCTGCGGGCGACGGCTCGGAGGAGACCCTTGCGCTGGCCGCGGGGCATGAGCCGTTGAACAGGCAGGGCGAGCGCTGTCCGAGCAAGCGCGGAGTCGAGGAACGGCGATCGCAGTTCGACGCCCGCGGCCATGGACGCGGTGTCCACCTTGAGCAGCAGATCCCCCGGCAGGTGGTGTTCCAAATCGTACTCTCTCGCATCCAGCGGGCCTGGAACCTGTGCGGATTCCAGGTCCATCGCTCGACCAGGCCGATCCATGAGGCGATCCGCGTCGGCGCGAGGAAAGATCGCGAGCAGTTCTCGATACGCCTGGGATGACCCGGCCAGGCCTGCAAGGAGAAACCGAGCGGCTTTGTCCGCGATCGACTTCGGGTTTTGCCTGGGCAAGCCTTTGACCAAGGGACAAAGCAACGGCGAAAGCCCGGACAGCACCGCCGGGAGTTCCAGGAACTTCGCGGAGACGTACCGCTCGTACCCAAGAAACATCTCGTCCCCCCCATCACCGGAGAGCAGCACGCCGACTTCGTCCGCCGCGGCCCGGCACGCCCAGTACGTGGGGAGCAATGAACTGTCGCCGAACGGCAGGCCGATCGTGGTGATGAGGGTGACGAGATCGTCCGCAGGTTGCGCGTGGGCATCGATCGTGAGATGCCGGGTGCCGAGCCGCGCAGCCACGGTCCTCGCGTAGTTCGACTCGTCGTAGCGGTCATCGGGCATGCGGACGCAGATCGTGGTGAGCGGCGCTTTGTTCATCGCCTCGTTCGCAAACTTCGCGACGAGCGAGGAATCGACACCGCCGGAAAGCAGACATCCTACCGCGACGTCGGCTTCGAGCCGCCCGCGGACCGCCTCGCGCAGCAAGGCCTCGATGCGATCCTCCGTCTCGCGGCTCGGGCCTGGAACGGGCAGTGAACGCTTGAATCTTCCCACCCGCCCCGGGCCGAGTCGGCGATGTGCGATCGCCGACGCATCCTGCAACGCGCCATGCACGCTCATGAGGCAGGCATGCGGCGCGAGCCGTAACGCCTCGAAAGGTGTGCGCCGCGCGTGGTAACCGAAGCGAATCCACTCGCACAGGGCGTCCGCGCTCAACGCATCGTGCCCCTCGCCGGACGCGATGATCGACAGTGCCGCGGGGACACTGGCGAACACGACGAAACCGCTGGGTTCCGAGTCCAGAATGCACAAGGGCTTCTCGCCGAAGGCATCCCGTGCGGCGACTACCACGCCGCTTCCCGCGTCCCAGACGAGCCACGCGAACATCCCCTCGATCCGGTTCTGGACCTCCGCCCCCCACTCCCTCCACCCATGCAACAGCACCTCCGTGTCACTGTGGTCGGTGAAGAACTCGTGTCCCACGGCCTCGAGTTCGCGCCGGAGTTCGCGGTGGTTGTAGATGCACCCGTTGAAGACGACCGCGGCCACCCCGGGACCGCACTGCGAGCAGACCTGCGCACGGACCGGTTCGTAGCGGGCGCCTTCTCGCGAGATGACGGCGGGCGTGTCGAGGAAGGGAAAGGACCGCTCCCTCACGGGCGCGGCTCGTTCCGATGAGCGAGGGGGCAAGGGCGCGCCGATCACCATTGGTTGCACACCGCCGATATGGTCGATGATGCTCAGGCGGCGGTGAATGAGCGCGATGTCCACGATCTCGCCGCTCGCCCGCATGATGCGCTGGCGAAAGCGTCCGAACCCGTCGGGGCCGCGGTGCCTGACGGACTCGTCCAGCACGTCAAGCCATGCCTCGGGTATGGCGTCGAGCGTCGAGGGCGGAGCCTCGGCCGCCGACTTCCAGACTCTGAGCACGCCGCCGATGCCGCACATGATCGCAGAGGGTACTCTCTCCGCATGGCCGACCACCTGACTCTGCCGAGCGTGCAGCACGAGTATGCCGGGCTGCCGCGACTGACGGAACTGCAGCTCTACCGCCGCCGCGAGACCGTCTTCCTTGTCCTCGCCGGCCTCTTCCTCGGCACGCTGGCGATGCTGAACATTCTCGGCATCACACGATTCATCCGGCTCTACGAGATCACAGGCACGGCATGGGTATTCGCGGTCGCGGTCGGCGTGCTGCCCTACCCGATCACCTTTCTCTGCACGGACTTCATCAGCGAGTTGTACGGCCGTGCCAGGGCGAGCCGCGTGGTGTGGGTCGGCTTCGTGCTCAACCTGTGGGTCGTGCTCATTCTCTGGTTCGGCGGGCTGCTCCCGGGTTGGGAACCCCGCGACCCCGCAACCGGCGAGATCATACGCGATGCGGCCGGGCGCCTGCCGGTCTTCTTCGAGGTCAAGGCCCTGGCCTTCGGCGCGGTCGCGGCGAGCATGATCGCCTACCTGACCGCCCAACTCGTGGACGTCTACGTCTTCCACTTCTGGAAGAGCCTGACGAAGGGTCGGCACCTGTGGCTCCGCAACAACGGCTCGACGCTCGTGAGCCAACTGGTGGACACGGTCGCCGTCATCACCATCACGCACTACTGGGCGAAGGCCCTGCCGCCTCCCGCCGAGGGTGTGCCGATCTGGCAGCACCTCGGGCTGTTCATCGCCACGGGGTACGCGTTCAAGGCGGTCTGCGCGCTCGTGGACACGCTCCCGTTCTACGTGGGCGCGCCCCGGCTGGCCCGGTATCTCCGACTGCCGCCCTCGACGCATTGGCCCCACCCGCCCGCCGCTGCGGCCGTAGAGTCGGGCGTCGGATAATGAGAGAGATGTGACCATGCCCGACCCGTACACGCCGTCACCGAAGGACAAGTTCACGTTCGGCCTCTGGACCGTCGGCAACAGCGGGCGCGACCCCTTCGGCGAGCCGACGCGCCCACGATGGTCACCCGCTGAGGTCGTCGATCTGCTGGGCGAGGTCGGCGGCGTCCACGGCGTGAACTTCCACGACAACGACCTCGTGCCGATTGACGCCACCGAAGCCCAGGCGGAGTCGGTCAAGCGAGACTTCGCCGCCGCGCTGAAGCGAACCAAGCTGCGCGTCTCGATGGCGACGACCAACCTCTTCAGCGATCCGGTCTTCAAGGATGGCGCGTTCACCAGCAACGACGCCGAGGTGCGGGCGTATGCGGTGCAGAAGACGATGCGGGGAATGGACCTCGGCGCGGAGTTCGGTGCGCAGGTGTACGTCTTCTGGGGCGGACGCGAGGGGGCCGAAACCGACGCCGCGAAGGACCCGATCGAGGCGGAGGAGCGCTTCAGGCGGGCGATGAACTTCCTGTGCCGGTACTCGATCGAGCGGGGATACGGCTACCGCTTCGCCCTCGAAGCCAAACCGAACGAGCCGCGCGGGCACATGTTCTTCCCCACGACGGGGCACTACCTCGCGTTCATCGGCACGCTCGACCACCCGGAGATGGTGGGCGTGAACCCGGAGGTCGCGCACGAGCACATGGCTGGCCTGAACTTCGTGCACGCCGTCGCGCAGGCCCTCGGCGCGGGCAAACTCTTCCACATCGACCTCAACGACCAGGAGTTCGGTCGTTACGACCAGGACTTCCGCTTTGGCTCCGCGAATCTCAAGCAGGCCTTCTTCCTTGTGAAACTGCTCGAGGAACGCAGGTGGGACGGCTACCGCCACTTCGACAGCCACGCCTACCGCACCGCCGACCGCGACGACGTGATCGAGTTCGCCCGCGGCAGCATGAGAACCTACCTGATCCTGCGCGAGAAGGCGCGGCGCTGGGCGAAGGACGGAGAGATCCGCTCACTGCTGCGCAAAGTTGCGCGCGAGTCGAAGGACGTGGATGCACTGACGTCATCGTTCTCGCTCGGCAGGGCGGAGACGCTCCTGGGAATGAAGTTCCATCGCGAGAAGTTGTCGGCACGGCCGCTGCCATACGAGCGGCTGGATCAGCGAACCATGGAAATCCTGCTCGGCGCGGACTGACCTACCCTGCCCGCCGCTCGGAACTCACGCCCACCGCCTCGGCTCGTTGAGCCATCGGCTGCGTCTGCGGCAGCGCCTCCGCCGGCTCGGGCCAGCCGTTGTCCGCGAATCGTCCGGTTTTCAATCCCCAGATGGTGTGGACGACCCGGGTCACCACGATGCCGGTGGCGAACCCGATGACGAACGCCCAGCCGTGCGAGACGCCGAACGCCTCCTGGAGCGTGTACATCAGGCCCATCGCCGTCGTGTAATAGACCGGCGAGAGCATGGCCCGCTCAAACTGGATCAGCGATGCATCCTTGAGGAAGGACCGGGTCGAGCCGCGCGGTCTTGACCCTTTCCGCAGCGGCTTCCAGTGGTTCGCAAGCCAGTGCAGCGCGAAGTAGATCGCGACGTCGACGACCAGGTCGATCCCTCCGGCCGCCAGCGTCACCAGGAACGGGTGCTCGTCCGCCCCGATCCAGTTCCCCACCACCGTCACGGGCCACTTGGCGATCACGATCGCGAGCAGCCCCGCGGCGACGATGTTTGCGTTGATGTTGACGATCCGTTTGCGCTGGTAGTACTCGAAGAGCCGCTCGAACATGGGACGAATCCTAGCGCGGGTCCGGCTCCGGGCGGGCCGCCGCCTCGCCCCGGAGTCGATCGCGAGCGAGCCGGATGGCGCCAGGGTTCGCATCGCCGACGAACGCACGCCGCCCGGCTGCCAGCGCGGCCAGCGCGGTCGTCCCGCTCCCGCAACACGGGTCCAGCACGACGCCGCCGGGAGGACAGCAGGCCCTCACCAGCACGTCCAGCAACGCGAGCGGCTTTTGGGTCGGGTAGCCCGTCCGTTCCGCAGCCATGTTGTTGATCGAGGGGATGAGCAGCACGTCCGTGGCCTTCTTGGTGCTCCCCCTGAGGCGGCGGCTCGTGGCGCGAACACGCGGCGGGTCGAACCAGTACCGGTCCGTATCCACCGCGTAGAACAGGATGTCGTCGTGCTTGCGCGCGAAACGCCGGGCCGACGAGCCGCCAAGCCCATAAGCCCAGATCAGATGGTTGACGAAGCCATCCGCCCCGAACAGGCGATCGAGCAGAAGCCTGGCGTGGTGGCTGGTCCGCCAGTCCACGTGCAGGAGCACGCTCGCCGTCGGCTTGAGCGCGGGGATCGTGGCAGACAGCCGCTCCTCGAGCCACGCCACCCAGGCGGTCACCGAAGGCCACGAGTCGTCGAAGCGGCCCGATCTCCCCTCGCGCGCAGTGCCTGTATTGAACGGCGGATCGGCATACAGCAGATCGACGCCCGCCGGCGGAAGCGCGGAGACCGCTTCCAGCCAGTCGGCGCACGCCAGCAGGACCGGAGCGTCACCAGGCGCGTCACCATCGGGCGTGGTCCAGACCGGCTGCATGGCGGTCAGGACGGCCCGACCGGGGCACGCCCCACCGAGATATAGCGAAAGCCCAGCGGCACGACGTCCTCGGCATGGTACAGGTTGCGGCCGTCAAAGATGACCTTCGACTTCATCAGCCCCGCCAGCTTCTCGAAGTTCGGGCTTTTGAACTCGTCCCAGTCCGTGCAGATCACGAGCGCATCGGCGCCCTTCGCGGCGTCATAGATGTCCTTCGCGACGACCATCTGCGATCCGATCTCCGCGCTCGCGTTCGCCCCCGCCACAGGGTCATAGCCCCGCACGATCGCCCCGTGCTTGAGCGCGGACCGGATGAGCGTGAGCGAGGGCGCCTCGCGGATGTCATCGGTGCGCGGCTTGAAGGCCAGCCCCCAGAAGGCGAGCGTCTTGCCACGCAAACCGCCGGACGCCGTGAAGTGGTCCGCGATCTTGCCGAAGAACCGTTCTCGCTGCCGGCGATTCACTTCGTCCACCGCCTTCGAGAGCGCCATGTCGTAGTCCGACTGCTCGCCCATGGCGATGCAGGCACGCGTGTCCTTCGGAAAGCACGACCCGCCGTAGCCGAGGCCCGGGTAGAGAAAGTGGTGCCCGATGCGCTTGTCGGCGCACATGCCCTCGCGCACGCGGTTGATGTCCGCCCCGTACAACTCGCAGAGGTTGGCCATCTCGTTGATGAAGCTGATCTTCGTCGCCAGGAAGTTGTTCGCCGCGTACTTCACCATCTCGGCCGAGAGCACGTCCATGATGAACACAGGGTGGCCATTGCGCACGAAGGGGTCGTAGATGTGGCGGAAAACCTTGGCTGTCCGCTCGTCCTCCACGCCCACGACCACGCGGTCCGGCTTGTTGAAATCGTTGACCGCGTCGCCTTCCTTCAGGAACTCCGGGTTGTCGGCCACGCTGAAGGGCACCGCCGGCCCCACACGCCGACGGATCCGCTCCTTGACCGCGAAGGTCGTGCCCACCGGCACCGTGCTCTTGAGCACCACGATCTTCGGCTCCTGGTTGGGACCGAGGGCCGCGATGGCCTCCGCTATGTCGTCCGCCGCCTTCTCGACCTGGGACATATCCGTCCGCCCGTCCGCGCCCGTCGGCGTCCCCACGCAGATGAACACCACCTGCGCCTCGCGGTATGCCTCGTCCGGGTCGGTCGTGAACCGCAAACGCCCCGCGGCGACGTTGCGCACCAAGATCTCCGTCAGCCCAGGCTCATAGATGGGGCACACCCCCGCACGCAGTTTCTCGATCTTCGCGGGGTCCACGTCCAGGCAGGTCACGTCGTTCCCCGTGTTGGCGAAGCACACGCCCGTCACCAACCCGACGTACCCCGTGCCGACCATCGTCATCCGCATCGCGTGTCCCTCGTGTGTCCTCCCCAACGCGGGCTTCGACTATAGGCGACGACAAGCCCCGCCCGACCCGCGGATCACCCTTGACGCCACCGCTACACTCCCGCCCCATGCCCAGGACCACACGCAGGAAGCGAAGCAGGTACACCGCCGCTACGGCCGATCGCCACGTCCTCTACGGCATCGCCGTGCAGGACGTCGAGTCCGAGATCGACTTCATCGACGAGACCTACCGCGAACTGCGGGGCAAGCGTGCCGGACGACTCCGCGAAGACTTCTGCGGGACCGCGAACACCGCCTGCGAGTGGGTGCGGCGCCGGCCCGGCAACCTCGCCGTCGGCGTGGACCTGTGCGCCGAGACCCTCGCCTGGGCGGAGGAGCACAACCTCGCCCGCCTCACGCCGGCGCAGCGGAAGCGCGTCACGCTCCTGAACCGCGACGTGCGCCACCCCGGCCCCAAGGGGCAACGCATGGACGCCGTGCTGGCCATGAACTTCTCCTACTGGACCTTCAACACCCGCGACGCCATGCGCGGCTACTTCGAGAGCGTCCGCACGTCGCTCGCCCCGGGCGGAATCTTCTTCCTCGACTTCTACGGCGGCTCCGACGCCCACAAGGAGATGCGCGAGAAACGCGACTGCGGCGGCTTCACCTACGTCTGGGACCAGGCGAAGTACGACCCCATCTCCGGTGCCATGACCTGCCACATCCACTTCCACTTCCCCGATGGCTCCAAGATGAAGCGCGCCTTCACCTACCACTGGCGGCTCTGGACCCTGCCCGAAATCCGCGAACTCCTCCGCGAAGCGGGATTCTCCCGCGTCACCGTCTACTGGGAAGAAGCCGACGACGACGGCGAGGGCACGGGCGAGTTCTACCCGACCGACGAGGGAGAGGCGGACTACGCCTTCATCTGCTACGTCGTCGCCGAACGGTGAGTCACGCCGCTAGGGTTCACGGGGCGCGCGGGCCGCCCCGCGGGAAGGACACCTGGGCATGAGGCAACTGGTCGAGATCGACAATCGGCTCGCGCCCGTGCAGCGCGTGCTTGCCGATGCGCTCGCCCGTGTCGAGTCCCGGTTCGACGCGCAACTCGGCTCGGACCTCCCCGCCGTCCGAGAGTTGTGCGCCCACGTCGAGCGATACCGAGGCAAGATGCTCCGGCCGACGCTTGTCGTGCTCTGCGCGCTGGCTGCGGACCCGAGAGCATCCCGCCGGCCCGAGACGACGCACGCGACCGCCGCCCATGTGACCGTCGCCGCCGTCTGCGAGATGGTGCATATGGCCACGCTCGTGCACGACGACGTGCTCGACGAAGCGGAGAACCGCCGCCGCGGCCGCACCGTGAACCACCTCTACGGCAACGAGGCCGCCGTCATCCTCGGCGACTACCTCATCGCGTCCGCCTTCGAACTCTGCACGCAACTCGACAGCGTGATCAGCGCGCGGCTCATCGGCGCCGTGAGCATGACCACATGCGCCGGCGAACTCCTGCAACTCCGCTTCCGCGACGAGTACTCGATCGACGAGGAAACCTACTTCGAGATCGTCGAGCGCAAAACGGCCGCCCTCATCGGAGCATCCTGCGAACTCGGCGCGCTCCACTCGGACGCGAACCCCGAAACCGCCCGGCTTCTGGCCGAGTTCGGACGACGGCTGGGCGTCGCCTTCCAGGTGCAGGATGACCTGCTCGACCTGACGGGCGATGAGGCCATCGTCGGCAAGTCCCTCGGCCGCGACCTCGCCAAGGGCAAACTCACGCTCCCGATGATCCACCACCTCGCCGGTGCGACTCCGGCACAACGGGGGCGATCCCTCCGCCTCGCTGAAGCAGCCGCCGGCGCCAGCGAGACCGCCCAAGACGCCGCGCTCGCACTCCGCGAAGCCCTCGACTCGACGGAGTCGATCGCGCACGCACGCGAAACCGCCCGCCGGCTCGCCAACCAGGCCCGCACCCTTCTCACGGGCCTCCACGACTCGCCCGCGCGAGAGTTCCTCGACAAACTCGCGACCGCCGTCGTCGAGCGCGCCTACTGACGCAACGCTTGTCACTGCGGCCATCCACCCGACCCGCGTACCCTCAACCGTGCGCCATCCCGCCGATCATATCTTCCACCACACCCCCGACTCCTTTCGCGCCTGGTTCACCGCCCGCGGCCTGCCCGCCTACCGCGCCGACCAGACCCTCGACTGGGTCTACCGCAAGGGCATCGCCGACCCCGCCGCCATGACCAACCTCGGCAAGCGCGACCGCGAACGCCTCGCCGCCGAGATGATCTTCCTCTCCGGCGAGGTCGTCCGCCGCCAGACCGCCACCGACGGCACCGAGAAACTCCTCGTTGAGTGGACCGACTTCGACCACGCTCACAACGAAGCACGCCGTGCAGATCGCGAAGCGCAGGCGAGCGCCCGCATTCCACTTCCGCTCCATGTTCCCTCCCCCTCCGCCCGCCAGACCGAGTGCGTGATGATCCCCGTGGAGGCCTCGCGCGATGCCCGCTCCGCCGCTCGCCGCACAGCCTGCATCTCCTCGCAGGTCGGCTGCCCCGTCGGCTGCCGCTTCTGCGCCTCGGGCCTCGGCGGCCTCGACGGCAACCTCTCCGCCGGCCGCATCGTCGAGCAGGTCTGGCGATTGAACTCCCTCCTCTCCTCTTCCGATTCCTCTGCCTCTCTTTCAACTCCTTCTGGCGGGGCGGCCGGGACGGCCGCCTCATCCCACTCCTCCGCTCCTTCCTCCCCCCCCCGCATCTCCCACGTCGTCTTCATGGGCATGGGCGAGCCCCTCGCCAACCTCCCCAGCGTCATCCACGCCGTCCGCACGCTCGCGGCCCCGTGGGGCATGGCTATCTCCGCCCGGCGCATCACCATCTCCACCGTCGGCCTGCCGCGGGCCATCGAGAAACTCGCCGAGCAACTCGACCTGCCCGTCACGCTCGCCCTCAGCCTCCACGCCCCGAACGACGACCTGCGCCGCCGACTCATCCCCTGGGCCGAGTACACCACCATCGCCGACCTCCTCGCCGCATGCCGCGTCTGGTTCGAGAAGACCGGCCGCGAGATCACCCTCGAATACATCCTCCTCGGCGGCGTGAACGACCGCCCCGAGCATGCCGCCCAGCTCGCCGGCGTCGCCCGCTCCCTCCGCGCCAACGTCAACCTCATCCGCTACAACGAAGTCGCCGGCCTCGACTTCCGCCGACCCCGCACCGACGACGTCCGCGACTTCCAGCGCATCCTCCGCGCCCGCGGCGTCAACACCCACATCCGCCGATCCCGCGGCCGGGACATCGCCGCCGCCTGCGGCCAACTCCGTCACGAAGCGGCGACGTGAGGGCCGAACGCCACGTCAGCGGCATCGCGCTGGTCGAAATGTCCATCGTCCAGGTCGTGGCGACGGCCGGGTTGTCGCCGCCGCACCGCATGATCTTGCCCGGCTCGTACATCACCGCCGATCCGTGATTGGCGGGCGGTGGCGGCGGCGGATCGGGCCACGTCGGATTGCCGATCGTCCCGCCCCACGTCCACGTGTTGGGGTTCAGGAGCCGAGTCTCCCCGGGACCGGCGTCGATCAGCCACCCGCTGGGCAGGACGAACATGTACGGGTAGAGGGGTTGAAGGCGCTGCGCGCTGTTGAGGAGCGTCCACGAGTTGCTCGCCGGGTCGTACAACTCGGGGATCGTGGCGTGGGGACCACCCTCCTGCTGAAGCCCGGCGCACACCAGCACGCGCCCGTCCGGCAGCGTCGTCGCCGTCGGGTACCAGCGGTTGAAGGTCATGTCGGGCGGGGGGAACGGGTTGTTCCACTGGTTCCCGACGGGCGCCCACGGGTTGAAGAGGTCCGCGTGGTTGACGTAGACCCCACCCACGTGCAGCACGCGTCCGTCCGCCAAGGCGCTGTGGCCGCCGCAGAACGTGAAGGAGTCCACGTCGGCGGACTCGAACACGCCAGAATAGCGAGGCGGGCTACCGACGGGCGGCGGTGTCCACAAGCGGCTCCACAGATAGGGGTGATTCTGGTCGGTGTCGCCCGACAAGGCAAGCACCTTGGTCGTGCTACCGTTCGACACATGTACAAGGTTGATCGCACGAGTGAAAGGCCCTCCCTCAGGGCCGAAGTCGAACGGGACCTCCCACAGCCCGTCCTGAGCGAGCGAAAGCGTCGGGAACAGACCGAGCAACAGGACTGCACACCTATTTGTCACCACCTTGTACCTCCCTGAATGAAGTGATGATCGTGGCTGTAAGAGATCCGCCCGGCGCACAGAACTCACCGGCGCCGGTGACGTGGGCAGCAGAGGCCAATCGCTGCGATCAGCGAGAGAACACCCGGCGCGGGAACAACATGGACACGATCGATGTGGAAGGCTCCGAGTTCGCCTGGATAGGGCCCCACGAACCAAAGGTCCAAGCCTGCAGCCGGCGTACCGAAGGGATCTGTGAAGCTCGCAAACGGCTCATCATCGAAGTAGAACTCGAACTCCGCCCCACTCCGAACGACAGTGAACTGATATATCCCCGGTGGCGGCGCAGGTTCAATAACACCCCCGCTGTTCGTGCTCGCGAAGATGACATGATCCGGCGCCGACACCAAGGTCGAATACCCAAAAGTCGCAATGATCTTTCCCTGCGGGCCCTTCAGGCGTATCACCAACTCTTGCGGGTCGTCGCCGGTGTCCCAGCCCATCCGGACGTCAGCGCGGAAGTCCGTCTGCTGGTCGTACACCGCCGCTAAAAGGGCTTCGTTGCCCCCGAAGTGGTCGTCCGACGGGTACAGCAGGTCCGTCACGTGCAGCATCCCGCCGCTGACCTCGTACTCCCAGTGCCAGTCCGGCGGCGTACTCCAGTGCGGCAGCAGGTCGTCGCCGTCGAAGTCGTCGAAGAACACGGGCTGGGCCGGCGCAGCGCCGGCGAACAACGCCACGAGCGAAAGGGCAAGCCCCCGGCAGACTCTCATGCTGCGTTCCTCCCCGCGCCGAAGCCGGCGAGGCGATCAGGCACGCCAGTCCCACCAAACTACACCGGGATTCCCCTTACGCCAACACAACTCGGAGTCGGCACGACACCGACGCAAACAAACGGCCGTGCAGGCGCCGCTCCCGCCCTCGATGCCTCGCGCAGGATCAAATCGGACAACACCCTCTGTTGAACGATGGAGCCCAGCCGCCCCGGCTCGACCGCTCCCCCCTTCCTACTCCGCCGCACGCAATTCCACCGCCCCGCGTACCGTCGCGTGCGCACGGTTCGGCGACTCGTCGTACATCCACGGCCCCACGCGACCGTCCATGTTCAGCAGCAGCATTGTGTCGTCGTCCGGCGCGTGCCGGCGCTCGGGCGTGAAGCGCTCGCCCGAGTAGCGGGCCACGCGCGACAGCCGCACGCCGTCGATCAGGCCGTCGAAGTGTGAGACGGCCGCGCCGCGCCCGTCCACGTCCGCCCCGATCATCAGCGGCAGCCGGTTCGTGCGCCTCCGCCCCGTCCGCTCCACCGACGCGACGAGCGCCCCGTCCACGTACAGCTTCGCCTCGCGCCCGTCGTACACGCCCGCGACGTGGTGCCACCGCCCGACCTCCAGCGTCGCCTCGCCCGGCCCGACCTCGGCGTACCGATCGCCCAGGTAGACGAAGAACTCCGGCTTCCCGCCGCTGACGAAGATGCCGTAGTCCGACGACTCCGTCTTGCACACCAGCCCGGTCCGCTCGCCGAACAACCGCGCCTGCATCCAGCACTCGAGCGTCAGCGGCCCGCTCGGCAGCGCGAGCCTCTCGCTCGGCACCTCCAGCCATGACGAGCCGTCGAACGACGCCGCCAGGTCCGCGCCCGACTCCTCCGGCCGCGGGAGGTCCACCGTGAGCGGCACGTCCGCCCGCGTCTCCGGGATGCGGAACCGCGCCGCCTCCGCCAGATATTCCATCGCCAGCGACACCTCGACCGGCCGGAACGTCTCGTCGATCCCGCCGCCGATCCGCTCCGCCCGGAACTCGAACGCCCGCGTCGCCCCTGGTTCGATGACGGCGTGCGTGTGGTCGGGCACGAGCAGCCAACGGCTGTCGCGGCTGCCGAGCGAGACGGTCGCCTCCACCGGCCGCGTCGTCGGGTTGGCGACCTCGACGCGCAGCCGCCCCCGCGCAGAACCGTCGCGCGCCACCGCGATCGGCTCCGCGACAGCCGCCCTCACGTCCGCGAGCCGCGAGCACTCGTCGCTCACCTGCCCCGTAATCGCGCGTGCGTCCATCGCCGCCCCCACAGGCAGGCACGCCAGCGAGATGCCCTCATCCCGCACCGTGACGATGTGGTACTGATGAAGGTACCCCGCCTCCGGCGCCTTGCCCGACTGCCCGCCGCCGACCGTGGCCAGCGTCACGTACTCCACGCCGTCGCGCCACCCGTCGTGCCGCATCCGGTGGATGTGCCCCGCGAAGACGGCCGTCACGTTCCCCGCCCCCGCCAGCAGGGCGTGTACGCGCTCCCAGTCGTCGCCGTAGTTCCCGCCGAGCCAGCGCGGATGGTGCAGGAAGACGAAGACGTGCTTCGCCCCGCGCGCCCGCTCCAGCGTCGCCGCGAGCCACGCGAACTGCTCCTCACTGATGCGCTGGCACTCGGCCTTGTTGAAGTCCTTCTCGCCCGTCTCCGGGTTCCCCTCGTCCGAGTAGAGCGCGATGAACCAGCAACCCTTGTGCTCGAAGGCATACCACAGCGGCCCGAAATGCGCCTCGTAGTTGCTCTCGTGCTCGCCGACCGGCTTCCCCTCGCCGCGCCAGTAGACGTCGTGGTTCCCCGCCACCGGGAACCAGGGGCAGACCAGCCCGTCCATGATCCCCTTGAACTCGCGCATTTGCCCCATCCACCGCTCGGTCTGGTTGTACCCCTCGACGAGATCGCCCACCGTCATCACCAGGTCCGGCCCCAGCAGGTTCACGTCCCGCACCGCCTCGGCCAGCACCTCCACGCCCTCCGCCGGACCGCCGGTCCGATCGCCGAACACCACGAAGAAGAACGCGTCCTTCTCCTCCGGCAGCGGCAGCATCGCCACGCCCCGGTTCGTCTCGAAACGCGACTCGTCCAGCACGCGGGCGTGCCTCTGCGACGTCGGCCCATCGCCCTGCCCGAACGACGGAACCACCGCGCACCAGACCAGCAACGCCACGATACAGCCCCGAGTGTCCATGCCCCAACATACCACACCGTGCTCCCCGTCCAGCCTGCCGCAGTACGATCCCCGCGTGAAGGTGGCGTTGCCCACACCCCCCGAACCGCACTGGGACTGGATGATCGAGTTCCGCGCCTTCTCCATGCAGCACGTCATCACGGTCGCGATCATCGCCGCGCTCATGGCCGGCGCGGCCTGGCTCGGTCGGCGCTGGCGCGGCGCCCCGCGAGAACGCACCCTCCGTTACGCGTGGATCGTCACCACCGTGCTCTGGCAGGCCGCTGCCGTCGTCTGGTGGCTCCTGCCCGCCAACTTTGATCCCCGCGAGAGTTTCCCGCTCCACCTCTGCGACCTCGCCGCGTGGGTCGCGCCGTTCGCTCTCCTCACGCAGGCACGCTGGTTGCGCACCCTCCTCTACTTCTGGGCCTTCGCCCTCTCCACCCAGGCCTACTTCACGCCCGTCCTCGACCAGGGCTTCGGCACACTCCGTTTCTGGCTCTTCTTCGTCGGCCACACCCACATCGTCGGTTCTGCCGTCTACGACGTCGTCGCACTCGGCTACCGCCCCATGCTCCGCGACTGGCTCCTCGCCTCCGGCCTCAGCCTCGCCTACGGCGCGGTCGTGCTTCTCATCAACCTCAGCTTCGACCTCAACTACGGCTACCTCGGCCGCTCCACGCCCGAGCATCGCACGCTCCTCGACGCCCTCGGTCCCTGGCCCTGGCGTCCCATCGCCCTCGTGCTCATCGCGCAGGCCGCCCTCGTCTTCGCCTACCTTCCCTGGCCCATCGCGCGGCGGATCGCCCGTACCCGCGGTACAGTCGCCGGATGATCTCGCTCTGCCTGGCGCTGATCCCCGCCGCGTTGGCGGTATCCTTCCCGCTCACCGCCATCCTCGCACGGCTCGGCCACAGGCTCGGAACCTACGACTCGACAGGCGTCGAAGGGCAGATCAAGGAACCGCCGCGCCGCGTGCCGAATACCGGCGGCATCGCCATCTTCGCCGGCATCGCCCTCCCCATGCTCGCAGGCCTCGCCCTCCTCGTCCCGCTCGGACGAGCGAGCAATCTCGAATGGCAGGAGGAGCCGGGCCTCATCCCCGTCGCACTCTGGGAGCACCTGCCCGGCATCGCACAGCAGGCACCGCTCGCACTCGGTCTGATCGGCGCCCTCGCCGCGCTGCACCTGCTCGGCCTCGTCGACGACCGACGCCCCCTCGGGCCGTGGATCAAGCTCGTCGTCATGCTCGGCGCGGCCGGAGCGATCGTCGTGTTCACCGACACTCGACTCCTCACCGCGCTTGACGCCCATGTCGGCGGGACGTGGCTCTCCATCGCCCTCACCATACTCTGGATCGCCGTCGTCACGAACGCGATGAACTTCATCGACAACATGGACGGCCTGTGCGCAGGCGTCGCCAGCGTGGCAGGGGCGTGCTTCCTCGCCGCCGCGCTCCTCTCCGGACAGTGGTTCGTCGCCGCGACCCTCGCGCTGCTCGTCGGTTCCTGCCTCGGCTTCCTCGCCTTCAACCGTCCGCCGGCCCGCATCTTCATGGGCGACGCCGGCTCCCTCGTCATCGGCTTCCTCCTCGGCTTCCTCACCGTACGCACCACCTACTACGACGCCGACGCCGCAGGCGGCTGGTACGCCGTCTTCATGCCCCTTGTCGTTCTCGCAGTTCCCCTCTACGACTTCATCTCCGTCACGATCGTCCGGCTGCGCCACGGCCGAAGCCCATTCGTCGGCGACCTCAATCACTTCTCCCACCGCCTCGTCCGCCGCGGACTCGGCAAGCCCGCCGCCGTCGCCGTCATCTGCGGCCTCACCGGCGTCACCGGACTCTCAGGCATCATGCTCGCCTCTCTCGCGCCCTGGCAGGCCCTCCTCGTCGGCGTGCAGTGCGCCGTTATCCTGCTCGTCGTCGCCGCTTTCGAGTACGCAAGCGCACGCCGAAACGGAAACGACGCATGAGCGACGCCGCGCCGACATCCGCGCGACGCCTTCTCTGGCTCGGCTCGACGACCATCCTCGCCGCTGCGCTCGCCCGCGCCGCCGTCCGCCATGACCCCCTCCCCGGCTGGACCATGGACCCCACCACCGTCTGGTCCCCGCTCCTCGGCATCGGACCGGCGGGCTCCGTGGCTCTCGATGTCGTCACGCTGCTCGGCGCGGCCGCAGCGCTGCTCGCCCGACACCTCCAAGGACGACGCCTCCCCTCGGCCGCACTCCTCCTCTTCTTCTCCATCGGCGCGCTCCCTGCTCTCTGGCACGCCCTGCTCCGCCCCGACCGCACGCTCGACGACGTGCGCCTCGCCTCGGCCTGGATCGCCGCGCTCGCTGGCGCACTCGCCCTGCGCGAAGCCGCACGCGACGCCATGATCCGCCGCATGACCCTCGCGGTCATCTTCGGGTTCGCCGTCGCGCTCGCGGGCCGCGGCGTCATGCAGGTCTTCGTCGAGCACCCCGCCACCGTCCAGGACTTCGACCTCCGCCGCGACGACATCCTCCGTTCCCACGGCTGGGAACCAGGCTCCTCCGCCGCCCTCATCTTCGAACGCCGACTCACCCAACCGGAGGCCTCCGGATGGTTCGGCCTCTCCAACGTCTACGCCAGCGTCATGGCAGCCTGCTTCGTCGGGCTTGCCGGGGTCGCGCTCGCCTCGCTCCGTCGCCCTTCCGACCCCCCCCCCGCGCCGCGCATCCTGCTCGCGCTTCCGCCTCTCGGCGCACTCGCCGCCGGCGCGGGTCTGCTCCTCGGCCCCATCGCCGGCGGCCAAGTACCCAAGGGCGCGTTCGCCGCCGCCTCGCTCGGCCTCGTCCTGCTCGCGCTCCCGCTGCTCGCGCGACGTCTCCGAATTTCCCCCCGACTCGGCGCCGCAATCGGCCTGGGCGCGGTCGCCGCCACGCTCACCGCCGTCCTCACCCGCGGCCTCGTCGGCGAACGCATCCCCGAACTCTCCATCCTCTTCCGATGGTTCTATCTCCAGGGCGCCTCGCGCATCTTCGCCCATGCACCCACGCTCGGCGTCGGACCCGACGGCTTCAAGACCGCGTACCTCCTCCACCGCAACCCCCTCAGCCCAGAGGAAGTCGCAAGCCCCCACAGCGTGCTCCTCGACTGGCTCGCCACCCTCGGCGTCGGCGCGGCCGCCTGGGCCGCTCTCTGGCTCACATGGGTCGCCGCCGCAGGCAGACGACTCCTTACACCCCCCCCTGACGATGCCGCCCTCCCCTTCAGCCCCCGCTCCCCGGCATGCATCGCGGGGATTACCGTCATCACGATCGCTCTCGCCGTCTCGTTTACGCTCGAGGAACTCCCCGTCGCACGCGCCGTCACCGACTCCGCCGCGCTCCTCGCCGTTGAAGCCATCGTCCGGCTGCTCGCGTGGGGCATCGCGTGGGCGGCCATCGCCGGCTCAGCACTCGCCCTCGCCCCTCGCGCCCTCGACACCGCCGCGCCCGCTGCCGCGCTCGCGCTCGCCGCGCACGCGCAGATCGAACTGACCCTCACCACCCCCGGCTCCGCCGCGCTCGCCATGCTCGTGATCGCAGCCGCATCCGCCCCTCGAACCGACGCCAGCGTCTCAACGAACCGGCTCACCTTCGCCCCCCCCGCCGGCTTTGCGATCCTCGCGGCAGCAACGTTCGCCTTCGCGTTCCTCCCCCTGCTCTCGACGGAACGCCACCTCCGCGCCGCCGCACACGCAGCCTCCCTCGCCGCCGACTTCGACCAGCGCGCCTTCGCCCTCCAGGCCGGCTCCCCCCGGCCCGGCGACACCTACGACGCCCTCGCCCTCGACCTCGGCGTCGCGCTCCATCGCCAGCCGCCCCGTACTGCCGCCCAACTCACCGCCGCGCTCCATGAAATCCGCCTGCTCGCCATCGACACCGCCGCGCCCCAACTCACCCGCGCCGCCGACGCCCGCCCGAGCCACCCCGCAATCGCTCGCGCCCTCGCCCGTTTGCACGGCCAGGGCGCGTCGTTGGCTGCGTCCATGGGCCGCACCTCCGGGAGCCGACTCGCCGACGCCGAACGAGCCGCCCGCGGCATGACCGACCGCTGGCCCTCCCGCCCCGAGTCGTGGAGCACGCTGGCGAGCGTCCTGCTTCTCCACGCCGAACTGCTCTCCGACGACGACACCCGTGCCGCCGCCGCCGATGCGCTCGGGCGTGGCGCGTCCCTCGACCCCTACGGCCTAGACTTCCCGTTCCGCCTCGCCGAAGTCTGCCACGCCCTCGGCCGGATCGACGACGCCCGCCGATGGGCCACCAAGGCCCTCGAAAACGACGCTCTCAAGCGGCTCGACCCCCTCACCCGCCTCGACCCGCCCCGCAGGCAAAGGATCGATGAACTTCTCGGCGGTTCTTGATTCGGACCGAAGGCCCTCGAACAACCGCCGGTTTCGCCCCCGCTTCAGCCCACCCCGGCCCGACCTGCACGTATCACGCCATGTCGCACGGTTCTCACCGGCAGTGGTCGTCTGTTCATCGAGTCTCCCCGGTGTTGTCCTCTGGCTCGGCGTACTCGCGCCGGAGTTCCTCGACGGTCGACCTGACGGGACTTTCCTCGCTTCGTCCCCGCCACGGTCCGAGGCGTCCAAAACGCCCACCCCGTAAACCCAAACGCCCTCACGTTTCCGCGAGGGCGTCGGTAACTCCCCGACCTGGACTCGAACCAGGAACCTAGCGGTTAACAGCCGCTCGCTCTACCATTGAGCTATCGGGGATCGGGTTGTGCGCCCTTCGGGCGGGGGTTGTTCGGCGGTCCTGTGGGGGGCCGAGGTGTCCCGGGGCCGAGGGCAGGCAAGGCTAGCACACCCTCCACATCGGTCAAGAAACGGGGGAGGTCCACTCTCCGGAGCTGATGGTTCGCCGGAGGCTGATGGCTCGCTGTGGGTTGCTGGCTCGCGGCTCGCTGGATCGAAGGGATGAAGTAGAGACGGGGTGGAGAGACGGAGCCTCCAAGGCTCCGCCCCGAGGGATTCAGGAACTTGCTGACTTCCGGCGTGACAACGGCCGGGCTGCCGCCCCCGCCCCAAGGGGCCAGGAACTTGCAGCCCCGTCCGTCCGGCCTACACTTCGCCCCTCCGGTCGCGCGGCTGGTCGGCATCGGGTCGCCGTGCCGGGCTGGGCGTGCCGCGGGGAGCAGCCTCGGAGCGTCGTGATGAAGAAGGACATCCACCCCGGTTTCTACAACTGCAAGGTCTACCACAACGGCGAGGTCGTGATGGAGGTCGGGGCGACGGTCCCGGAGATCCACGCCGACGTGTGGTCCGGCTCGCACCCGTTCTTCACGGGCAAGCAGACCTTCGTGGACGCCACCGGTCGACTCGAGAAGTTCCAGAAGAAGTTCCAGGGCAACTACTTCCGGGCGGACAAGAAGAAGGGCAAGTAGGCCTTCTTCATCTCCGCACCCCTACCACCGCAGCGACAGCCACCCAGGCCGGGCAACGCGCCCGGCCGATTTTCTGCCTCGATCTATCCATTCATCCATCTATCCGCATGAAAGGATATACTGTCCGGCTCGCCTCGGCCGGAAACGCTCACCCCCGCACGCCAGAGAGGACGCCGTCCCCATGCCCAGCCGGTTACTCCAAGCCTTGGCCGAACGGGTCGTCGTGCTGGACGGGGCGATGGGCACGTCGATCCACGCCCACGATCTTGACGTGGAGCGCGACTACTGCGGGTGCGAGAACTGCCCCGAGGTGCTGCTGCGCTCCCGGCCCGAGTTGATCCGGTCGATCCACGAGTCCTTCCTCGACGCGGGGTGTGACGCGGTCGAGACCGACTCCTTCGGCGGGGCGCGCCACGTCCTCGGCGAGTTCGGTCTCGACCCGGAGACGTTCGAGCTGAACCGACTCGCGGCAACCGTCGCGCGTGAAGCCTGCGAACGGTTCAGCACGCGCGATCGCCCTCGGTTCGTCATCGGCTCCATCGGGCCTGGCACCAAACTCATCACGCTGGGGCAGATCGGCTGGGACGACATGCTCGCCAGTTACCGCGAGCAGGCCCGCGGCCTGATCGCCGGCGGCGTCGATGCCCTGCTGATCGAGACCTGCCAGGACCTCCTCCAGATCAAGTGTGCGATCAACGCGTGCCTGGGCGCGCTCAGCGAAGCCGGGCGCACCAGCGACGACGTGCCGATTCTCGTCTCGGTCACGATCGAGACGACCGGCACGATGCTGCTCGGCACCTCGATCGAGGCGGCGGCCGCCGCGCTCTCTCGCTACCCGATCGCGTCGCTTGGGTTGAACTGCGCGACCGGGCCGACGGAGATGTCCGAGCACGTGCAGTACCTTTCGCGTCACTGGCCGCGCCACGTCTCGGTCGTGCCGAACGCCGGGCTGCCCGTGCTGCACGAGGGCAGGGCGGTCTTCCCGCTCGGGCCGCTGCCGTTCGCGGCCGACCTGTTGCGGTTCGTCGAGCGCGACGGCGTGCGGCTGGTCGGCGGGTGCTGCGGCACGACGCCGGAGCACATCGCCGCGCTCGTGCGCGCCCTCGACGAGCACGGCCTGCGCGACAGGCCGCCGACGGAACGAACGATCGTGCCGCTTCGGACCGCGACAACGAGCCTCTACGCCCCGGTCGAGCATCGGCAGGACACCTCGTTCCTCATCGTCGGCGAACGGATGAACGCCTCGGGCAGCCGCAGGTTCAAGGAGCTGCTCGAAGCGGAGGACTGGGACGGCATCGTGTCGCTTGCGCGTTCGCAGTTGCGCGAGGGCAGCCACCTGCTCGACCTGAACGTGGACTATGCCGGCCGCGACAACGCCCGCGATATGGGCGAGATCGTCGCCCGCGTCGCGCGGCAGGTGGACGCCCCGCTGATGCTGGACTCGACGCAGATCGCCACCATCGAGGCGGGCCTGAAGCGTGCGCCGGGCACGTGCATTATCAACTCCGCGAACTTTGAGGACGGCGAGGAGAAGTTCGACGCGATCTGTCGGCTCGCAAAGACCTACGGCGCCGCGCTCGTGATCGGCACGATCGACGAGGACCGCGAAGCCGCGATGGCACGCACCGCGGACCGCAAACTGGCGATCGCCCTGCGGGCGCACCACCGCGCGACGAGCCTGCACGGCCTCTCGGAAGACGACCTCTTCTTCGACCCGCTCGTGCTCCCGATCTCGACCGGGATGGAGGCCGACCGCCGGAGTGCTCTGGAGACAATCGAGGGCACACGCCGCATCGCCGCCGCCCTCCCGCGATGCCAGCTGACGTGCGGCGTGTCGAACGTGTCGTTCGGCCTTGCACCCGCTGCCCGCGTCGTGCTGAACTCCGTCTTCCTGCACGAACTCGTCGAGGCCGGGATGGTCAGCGCGATCGTTCATGCTTCCAAGATTCTTCCCCTGAACAAGATTCCCGAGCCTCAGCAGCGGGCCGCGCTCGACCTCATCTACGACCGCCGGCACGAATCGCTCGGCGGAACCGGCATGCCCGCGGGCGTGAGCGACGCGGCCTTTGATCCCCTCCAGGCGTTCATCGACCTGTTCAAGGGTGCGTCTGCCGCCACGCCGTCGAAGCAGGACCGCAAGGCCGCGACACTCGAGGAACGCCTCCGCGCGCACGTCGTGGACGGCGAGAAGGAGGGGCTCGCCGCGACGCTCGACGAGGCGCTGGCCCGATACTCCGCGCTCGACATCATCAACGACCACCTCCTCGACGGCATGAAGACCGTCGGCGAACTCTTCGGCTCGGGGAGGATGCAGCTGCCGTTTGTGCTCCAGTCCGCCGAGGTGATGAAGATGGCCGTCGCGCACCTCGAACCGCACATGGAGCGGGTCGAGGGCCAGACGCGCGGCTCGATCGTGCTCGCGACCGTCAAGGGCGACGTCCACGACATCGGGAAGAACCTCGTGGACGTCATCCTCACCAACAACGGATACACCGTCCACAACATCGGCATCAAGCAGCCCCTCTCGAACATCCTCGACGCCTGGCGAGAGAAACGCGCCGACGCGATCGGCCTCTCAGGCCTCCTCGTCAAGAGCGTCAACGTCATGGAGGAAAACCTCCGCGAACTGAACGAACTCGGCGTGACCGTCCCCGTCATCCTCGGCGGCGCGGCTCTCACCCGCCACTACGCCGAGGATCGCCTGCGCTCGATCTACGCCGGGCCGCTCTACTACGGCAAGGACGCCTTCGAAGGCCTCCGCATCATGGACCTGCTCTCGTCGCGCCGCACCCACGAACTCGACGCCGAGGTCGAGGCACGCCTCGCCAAGCGCTCCGAAGCCGAGAAGGTCGTCGCCGCCGCACGGATCGAGCGAGCCAGGCAGGCCGAAGCGATCGGCCACGGCACCGTCGCCCTGCGCGAGCGTGTCCGTTCGGACGTCTCGACCGACGTGAGCATCCCGCGGCCGCCGTTCTGGGGAACGCGCGTCGTGGCCGGCATCGACCCGGACGAGATCTACCCGTTCATCAACACGGTCGCGCTCTTCCGCGGGCAGTGGCAGTTCCGAAAGGGACGCATGACGGACGCCGAGTACGAGCACGCGCTCGCCGAGAGCATCCTGCCCGTCTTCGAGCGGTGGAAAGCACGGTGCCGCGACGAGCGCATCCTCGAGCCGCGCGTCGTCTACGGCTACTTCCCCTGCCAGTCGGACGGTGATGACCTCGTCATCTACGACCCCGGGCAGGTCGGGCACGAATCAAGGTCGGAACTGCTGCGCTTCACCTTCCCCCGGCAGCGAGCCGGTCGGCGACTCTGCATCTCCGACTTCTTCGCGCCCGTGGACTCGGGACGCATCGACACCGTGGGATTCTCGTGCGTCACCGTCGGGCAGCGGGCCTCGGACCTGTCACGCGAACTCTTCGCCCGCAACGACTATACCGAGTACCTCTACCTCCACGGCCTCTCGGTCGAGACCGCCGAGGCACTCGCGGAACTCTGGCACAAGCGCATGCGGCAGGAACTCGGCATCGCGTCCGACGACTCGCCACGCATCCGCGAACTCTTCGCCCAGCATTACCGCGGCAGCCGCTACTCGTTCGGCTACCCGGCGTGCCCCGAGCTGGCCGACCAGGAGAAACTCTTCCGCCTGCTCCGCCCCGAGCGCATCGGCTGCACCCTCACCGAAAACTGGCAGATCGAGCCGGAACAGTCCACGAGCGCGATCGTCGTGCATCACCCGGAGGCACGGTACTTCAACGTCTGATCGCGTCACGCGAGCGGGGACCGCCGTCAACCACCGAACGCGCCCGCCGACGCTTCCTGCTCCGCGAGCCACTCGTCGAGCACGCCGACGACCCGCTCCGCGAACCGCGACGCCGCCGGCCCCGACTCCCCGGTTACGCCGTTCACCAGCACCGCGTACGCGAGGCGCCGGCCCGTCACCGGATGCACGACGTACCCCGACAGCGTGCGCACGCCGGTGCGCATCAGCGTGCCGCTCTTGCCGGCGACCAGGTTCTTCAGCGCGACGCCCTGGAAACGGCGCGTGAACGTCCCCTCCCCCGGCACGGCCAGCGAGTCCATGAACGCGCTGCGCAGCCGCTCGTCCCGCTCGAACGACACGAGCCACGCCGTCAGCGTCGATGCCGACACCCGATTGAGATCGCACAGGCCGGACCCGTCCGCGACGACGGTGCGCGCAGCGTGCACCTCCCCGATTCGGTCCTGCATCACCATGCGCACCACCGCCGCCCCGTTCGCCCATGAGCCAGGCTCCCCGGTCACCCGCTTGCCCGAAAGCTTCAGCAACGCCTCGGCGTACATGTTGTTCGAGTCGGTGTTGCAGCGGCGCAGCACGTCCGCGATCGGCGTTGTGACGACAGCCAGCGCGACGCCCTCCGGCAGCGACTCGTTCTCGCCGACCAGCCGCACAGCCGCCGGGGGGCGATGTCCCGGACGGGTCTCGTTCCCCACCCGCACCCCCAGCGCGAGCAGCCGATCCGCCAGCAACTGGCCGAACAGCAGCGGGTTGTTGTGCGTCGGCACCTGCTCCGGGTAGCGCCGCGCCGTCCGCACGTCCCCGTGTAACCGGAACCGGTTCGACCCCGCGTCGCGGGCGAACCAGGCCGTGTCCGCGCCGTCCGCGATCGTCCGGCCCGCGACCACGACCTCGATCCAGTCCGCACGCGGCTGGATGGCCACCCGCGGCGCGTGCCCCGGTCCTTCGGGCGCGGGACGCGGATACAGCCACAGCAGATTCCCGTGGAAGTTCAGCCCCGAAACCTCGGGCGCGTATCGCCGGTTCAGGTCCGACGGATCCCACGCGGGATGCACGTACACACGGTCAAACACCCGGTCGTCCACGATGATCTCGGAGATGCGACCCTCGAAGCCCTTCGCCACGGCCTCGGCCAGCATCCGCAACAGGTCCTCGACGCTCATCCCCGCCTGCGTCTGTTCGAGCAGGTCCGGGTCGGCCAGCGCCGGGTCGCCCGAACCGCGGATGATGAGGCGATCGCCGGCGCGCGCCAGTTCGGTGCGGAAGACGAAGTCCGGCCCGAGCGTCACCAGCGCGGTTCCGCTGGTCAGCACCTTCATGTTCGACGCAGGAATCAGGGCGACGTCGGGGTTGATCGCCGCGAGCGTACGACCCGTGCCGAGGTCCACCACGCTCAGGCTGACCCGTGCCCGCTCGCCCAGGCCCGCATGAGCGAGCACGCTCTCCAGCCGTCCGTTGAGCGGCTGCCCGATCGCCGGCCCGCACGCGACCACAGCCGCAGCGACCGCGAGCAGCATCGCCGCGAGGTGCGAAAGGAACTGACGCCGCGTCTCGTGGGTTGGCCCGATCAAGTCCGATCCTCCGTCCGCATCAGCAATCATTGCCCGCGGCCTGCCCACGGATCGGCTCGCCCGGCCATCCGCCTGCAACGGAGAAACGCCCACGCCCAACCCATCGCGCCGAAGAGCCTGGTCAGGCGGACTGGGTCGCGCCGACGAGCCGGTGCTCGATCAGCGAAACAACCTCGTCCAGCAGCGACTTGGACGCCAGTTCCCACTGCGGCCAATAGACCCCGGCCACAACCTTGGCCTGCGACAGCCCCTCGCGGATAAGCCGCGACGACTTCTTCAGCCGGACGCTCGACAACACCTGGTGCGGGATAGGGATCGCGATCAGGGGCCGGTCCGGCTTGGGAACGAGGTACGCGATGGCCGAGCAGGCTGCCTCCGGCCCTTGGCGGTAGACAAACGTCCATCGCCACGGAATCCCGTGCCACACGAGGTCTTCCGCCGCACCCGGGAGCGCAGCCAGACGGGTCCGGGCCAGGTCGAAAAGGTCAGCATGGACAGGATCGATCGAGGTCCGGAGGGCATCGGCGGTGGGCTTGGCGAACCGGTCTTCCCAGACTGGGCGGGCAGGCGTGCGTGTGGGAGGCATCGACAGGCTCCGTTCCCTGGGCCCGGCTCGCGCAACTGACTGTCCAGGAAGGTCTTGGAAGCCCGCGCGTTCCCGGACCCCGCGCACCACGATTGTTCCCTTCGCCCCCCCCTGAATCAAGCCGACCCGGGAATCGCCCATGGCCACCCCCGATTCGATGTCTCAGGTCACGCCGGTCGGACTCCGAGCGGCGAAAGTCATTACCATCGTGGCGTCCGGGCAGCCACCCGGGCGCGGAGACCCGACCATGCCCCAGACACCGGACGGGATCGGCGACCCGCTCGACGCGGCCGACTTCGACGCCTCCCAAGCGTCCGTCCTCGTGGTCGACGACAACGAGCAGAATCTCGAACTCCTCCAGGCCTACCTCGAGGAACTGGAGTGCCCCGTCCGCACCGCCCGCGACGGTGTGGAGGCCATGTCCGCCGTTGAGCAGGCCGCCCCCGACATCGTCCTCCTCGACGTGATGATGCCCAGAATGAGCGGCTTCCAGGTCTGCGAGCGGATCAAGTCCAACCCCGCAACGCGCGACATTCCCGTCATCATGGTGACGGCCCTCAACGAGGTCGGCGATGTCGAGCGGGCCGTCGAAGCGGGGGCCGACGACTTCCTCACCAAGCCCGTCAACCGCGTCGAGTTGCTCACGCGCGTCCGCTCGCTCCTCCGCGTGCGCCGCCTCAAGCGGCAACTCGAACAGACGCTCGGCGAACTGCGCCGGCTGCGCGGCGAGTCGTGAACGACAGCCGGGCAACCCTCACAAGCCGTACTCCGACCATCGAGCCGAAACCCGGTCCTTGATCCCGGCCGGCATCTCCAGCAACGGCGGCCAGTCGCGGACTGCTCGCCCCGCCGCAGCGTCGTCACGCCCCTTCGGCGTCGCATCGAATCCGGCAATCGAACCCCGCTCGTCCCGCAGGACGATCGTGTCCCGGCCCGGATCCCAGTTCGCCGGCCAGTGGAACAGCGCGGCCTCGGCATCGTCGATCACGACCCTACGCCCGAGCACAACCACGAACCGCACCAGCCCCGCGCCCGCCTCGAACGCCGATTCGATTACCCGCCGCGCAAGGCCGGCCTGCCCGGAGGTGTCCGCGGCCTTGTCCACGCGAACGAGCAGCCAGCCGGGGCAGTCGCCGTCGAGGCGCGCGTCGAGCACACCCCCCACGGACCGAACACGCTCGACGATCGACGCCGCCTTCGCCCCCTCCGCGATCGGCATCGGCCCCTCCCCCACCGCGACCCCACCCACCTCCTCGCCCGGACGCTTGCGCGTGCAGTCGAAGCCCATCTTCGTCCCCGCGCCGAGGTGCGGCGAGGCATGGTCGAGGATGTCCAGCGGCCCGTGCACGATCTCCATGTCTCGCGCCGGGTCGCACCAGCGCGCCGCCGCCTCCATCACCGCACGCCGATCGTGCACGTCCACCTCCGCGTCAACCACGAACACGGTCTTCGTCCACGACATCTGCCCCGCGCCCCAGACGGCGTGCATCACGCGGCGCGCGTGCAAAGGGTAGTGCTTGCGGACACGGATGAACACGCAGTTGTGGAACGCGCCGAACATCGGCAGGTCGTAGTCCTCGATATCCGGGATGATCGTCCGCAGCAGCGGGAGCATGATCCGCTCCGTCGCCTTGCCGAGGTAGTAGTCCTCCTGCGGCGGCGGGCCGACGATTGTCGTGGGATACACCGCGCCGCGCCGGTGCGTCATCGCCGTCACCTCCATGATCGGGTAACGATCGGGCAACGAATAGAACCCCGTGTGGTCACCGAAGGGGCCTTCGAACAGCGCGCCGGGGCCGAGCGGCCCGCACGCCGCGTCGCGCGGATCCCACCCCGGATAGCCCGCCTCCGTCGACACCCATCCCTCGATGACGATCTCCGAGTTCGCCGGCACGCGCACCGGAACCGTTCGCGCCCGCACCATCGGGATTCCTCCCCTGTTGAGAAACCCCGCCATCAGCAGCTCGCTGACGCCCGGCGGCAGCGGGCACGTCGCCGCGTACGGCAGCACGCTCTCCCCCCCCAGCGCGATCGCCACAGGCATCCGCTCGCCGCGCTCCTTCCACGATCGCCAGTGACGCGCCCCGTCGTGGTGCATGTGCCAGTGCATCGCCAGCAGTCGGCGGCCCATCAGTTGCATGCGGTACATGCCGACGTTGTGGCTCGGCGGCTTTGCCTTGCCGGCGTCCTCGGCGTGAATGGTGTGCACGCCCGCGAGCGTGACGTACCGGCCGCGATACAGGCGGTCCCACGCCTCACCGACTTCGACGCCGGGCACGCCGTCGTTCACACCCGGCGGGTAGCCCACCGCTCCCGCGTCGCCGTCGAGGGGCCAGCACCGGATCAGCGGCAACCGGCGCAGGTCGATCGCATCGCCGGTCAGCACGACCTCCTGGCACGCGGCACGCGCCACTCGCCGCGGCCCGATCCGCAGCAGAGGAAACAACTCCCGCACCTTCGCCAGAGCCTCGCCCAGACCGCGCGGCGGCCGCGGACGCACGAGCGAGCCGATCCGCGCGGCGATCGCCTCGAAGCCGCCTTCACGCTCGCAACCGAGCGCCATCTCCATGCGCCGGTAGGAGCCGAAAGAGTTGATGACCACGGGAAAGTCCGACCCCTCGACGTTCTCGAAGAGCAGCGCCCGCCCGCCGAGGTGCGCGTGCGCGGGGTCAGTCCGCCGCGCGGCCACACTCGGCGCGTTCGGCGCGGGCGACTTGCTCTCCCGGTCGGCGATCTCCGCGATCTCCAGCACGGGCGAGACCGGCACGCGAACTCGGACCAGTTCGCCCGCTCGCTCCAGGGCAGCCGTAAACTCGCCGAGTGTCCGGTACACCGCCCCAGCCTATGTCCCCCGCTTCGACTCTGCCGCCGGGGTTGCCTGCGCAGGCCTACGCGGCGCAGCGCGACTGGCCGGGCTACTTCGACGCCGTATCAGGCAAGCCCCCGCGCGATACCCTCCTCCTCGCGCTCGAACGATTTGAACGTGAACCCCCGCCGCCCGCGCCGCGCTTCGCCGTTGATCTCGGCTGCGGCGAGGGACGCGACACGGCGGAACTCCTCCGGCGCGGCTGGCGCGTGCTCGCCATCGACGGCCACTCCGAAGCCTTCCGTCGGCTTCTCCAACGCCCGGACATCCCACACCGCGACAGGCTCGCGACGCTCCACGCCCCGTTCGAGGGCCTGACGCTCCACGAGTGCGATCTTGTGAACGCGAGTTTCTCGCTGCCCTTCTGCCCGCCGCATGCCTTCGACGCGCTCTGGGCGTCGATCGTCGCCGCGATCCGTCCCGGCGGACGGTTTGCCGGGCAGTTGTTCGGCGACCGCGACACTTGGGCCGCGCTCCCCGACCGCTCGCATCAGACACACGAACACGCCCTCGCGATGCTCGACCCCTTCGACCTCGAACGCTTCGACGAGGACGAGAAGCCCGGCACAGACGCCTTCGGCACACCCAAGCGCTGGCACGTCTTCCACGTCGTCGCGCGAAAGCGGTAACCTTCCACGCCCAACCATGAGCCGGGGGAGCAAACCCGCATGACCGCCGCAGCCGAACTCGCAGTCCACGCCTCGCGCAGCAACGGTCTTGTCATCGACCTGCACCACGTGGCCAAGACCTACCGCGGCCGCATCCGCGCCCTCTGCGGCATCGACATGCAGGTCCGCCGCGGCGAGGTCTTCGGTCTGCTCGGACCGAACGGCGCGGGAAAGTCCACCCTCGTCAAAATCCTGATGACGGTCATCCGCCCTTCCGAGTGCCGCGGCACCATGCTCGGCGAGCAGGTCGGGCACAAGCCGACCCTCGCCAAGGTCGGCTACCTCCCCGAGCACCACCGATTCCCGCCGTACCTCACAGGCTCCCAGGTCGTGGACTTCTACGGTGCGCTCGTCGGCGTGCCGCACGCGGACAGGAGGCGTCGCACCGGCGAACTCCTCGAACTCGTCGGCATGAAGGAGTGGGCCGGAAAGAAGGTCGGCTCCTACTCCAAGGGCATGCGCCAACGCATCGGCATCGCGCAATCCCTCGTCAACTCCCCCGAGGTCGTCCTCCTCGACGAGCCGACCGACGGCGTGGACCCGGTCGGACGGCGCGACATCCGCGAGATCGTGCAGCGGCTCCGCTCCGAGGGGCGGACCGTCTTCATCAACTCGCACCTGCTCTCCGAACTGGAGATGGTCTGCGACCGCGTGGCGATCCTCGTCCAGGGTCGCGTCGTGCAGCAGGGCACCATCGACGAACTGACCGCCGACAAGCGGCGCTACGAGATCGAACTGGCCGCGGAACCAGAGGCAGCAGCGGCGTATTTCCAGCGCGCCCTGCCCGAAGCGATCCGCCACGACGAGAACACGACGATCTCGCCCCCCCCGAGCGATGAAACGGCCGGGCGCACGCCGCCCACGCACTCCCCCTTGGCGCGCCGCGCCGGCTACCACGGCCAACTGGCCTCGGGCGAGTGGCTCGAAATCGACCGTGCCACCCTCCGCATCGGCGCCGCCGAGCCGGCAACGATCCAGCCGATCATCGACGCCCTGCGCGAGCGCGGCGCGATCATCCGCTCCATCCGCCAGCACCGCCCGTCGCTCGAAGACCTCTTCATGCAGGCCGTCACCGACCCGAACACGGGCGCGACGCTCAAGCCCGGCGCGGATCGCGCCCGCAAGGGGCGAAAGCCATGATGATGCGCCAGACCGCCGCCCTCTTCGCCGACGCCTACCGCGAACTCAACTCGCGCAAACTCTTCTGGATCACCCTGATGCTCTCGGGGCTGGTCGTGGCTGCCTTCGCGGCCGTCGGCATCGACAAGCAGGGGCTCACCATCCTCTGGTTCAGGCTGGACTTCATCCCACTCAACAGCGACATCCTCCCGCCCGCTCTTCTCTACAAGACCATGTTCCTCAACCTCGGGCTGAACATCTGGCTTGCATGGATCGCCGCCATCCTCGCCCTCATCACCACCGCCGGGATGATCCCGGACCTCATCGCCGATGGCTCGATCGAGATGATGCTCTCCAAGCCGATCTCACGCGTCCGGCTCTTCCTCACAAAGTACGCCGCCGGACTGCTCTTCGTCACCCTCCAGGTCGGCGTGTTCAGCCTCGCCTCGTTCGTCGTCATCGGCGTCCGCGGCGGCGAATGGGAGCCGGCACTCCTCCTCGCCGTACCGCTCGTCGTCGCCTTCTTCAGCTTCCTCTTCTGCATGTGCGTCCTGTTCGGCCTGCTCACCCGATCCACCATCGCCTCGCTGCTCCTCACGCTCCTCTTCTGGTTCTTCATCTTCATTCTGAACGCCACGGACGGAGCGCTCGTCCAGTGGCGGTCCATGGCGGAAGCCCAGCGCGACGCCCTGATCACTCAAGTCGCGCAGGCCGAGGACAACACACGTCAACTCCTGATCGCCGAGCGCCGATCGCTGGGCGAGGAACTCCCCGAGGACTACCACCCCACCGACGAGGAGATCGCAGGCGTCAACCCGTTCCTCAAGGGTCTGCGCGAGAAGCGGGCGAGCGCGGAGAAGACCGCCGCGCAGGCCGCGAAATGGTCCCGAATGATCTTCACGGCCAAGACCATCGTGCCCAAGACCGGCGAAACGATCGCCCTCCTCGAACGCTCACTCGTCTCTATGGCGGACCTGGACACCCTCATGAGTGCGGGTGAAGAACCACGACGCACCACCGTCGATGAGCAAACCGCGACAGTGAAGGTCAGCGATCACGAAGTCGCTATGCGCACCACCGAACTCCTCCGCGAACGCTCCGCCCTCTGGGTGCTCGGCACCTCCTTCGCCTTCGAGGCCGTTGTCCTCGCCCTCTCGTGCGTCATCTTCGCCCGCCGCGACTTCTGAACCCTGTCCCTGCCGGACCTGCCCGGACGCCCGCGCCGGCCTCGCGCTACCGTCTGACGGCATGTCGCACCCAAGCCCCATCATCGCGCACACGGCTTCTGCGCAACCGCTCACCTCCCCCTACGCCGCCCCGGGCGACCCGGTCCTCGTTGTCGAGGTGATCCAGGCGTTCGGTCCGATGCCGCTCGAGTACGCCGCCATACGCACGTCGTGCGGCCTGCTCGACCTCCCGCACCGTGCCGTGATCGAAGCAACCGGCGCGGATCGTCTCGACTTCCTCAACCGCATGGTCACCCAGGAACTCCGCGGCCAACAGCCGATGCACGCACGCCGTTCGTTCTGGCTCAATCGCAAGGGGCGTATCGACGCCGACCTCCGCGTCATCGAACTCGGAGACCGAACGCTCCTCGAACTCGACACCCACGCGCTCAAGCGCACGCTCGAAACCCTCCCCGCCTTCATCTTCACCGAGGACGTGGCCTTCCGCGACGCAACAAGCGAGATCCACCGCCTCGACCTGCACGGCCTCACGGCCGCCACACTGATCGACCACGCCGCCGAACCCGCCAGCACGCGGCGCGCGGCGTCGCTCCAAGACGGCGAGGCAGTGATCGCCCGCATCGCTGCCGCGGACGTGATCGTCCTCCGCGACGATTCCGCCGGCGTGCCGGGGTTGGAACTCTTCGTCCCCACGAGCGCCGCGACGAGAGTCTTCGATCGGCTCCTCGACGCCGGCGGCTGGCGATGGGACGCGCCCGAGACCTTCGACCCAGGCACGGAGCGGGCGCGCGTACGCCCGATCGGCTGGCTGGCCTACAACGTCGCCCGCATCGAGGCAGGAACGCCCCTCTACTACCTCGACTTCGGACCGGACTCACTCCCGCACGAGACGGGCCTGCTGCACGATCGCGTCTCCTTCCGAAAAGGCTGCTATCTCGGGCAGGAGGTCGTGGCACGAATGGAATCGCTCGGCCAGCCGAAGCAGCGGCTCGTCGCGCTGAGGTTCGACGCACCCGGCGACGGCCGTGAGACGCCGCAGCCGGTCACCGGCGACGCCGTTCTCGCGGACGACGCGAACGAAAAGCCCATCGGCGCAGTGACGAGTTCTACCATCTCGCCGATGCTCGGGGGAGTGCCCATCTGCTTCGCGATGGTGCGCTCGGCACACGCCGCCCCGGGCACACGCCTCACCGTCGAAGCGAACGGCGAACCCGTCGGCGCGACCGTTCAGGACGGGCTGGCGTTTCACCGATCGGTCAAGACCTGACCGCGCAGTACCAGCGCTCAAGGTCCACGCCGACACGCTTCGTGCGCACGAGCGCAAGCCGGCCCGCGTCGCCGATCATGCCGCGCAGGCACGCCTCCGCTTGCATGAGCGGCGCGTCATCGGCCCCGTTCGGCGGAGCGGTGTGAGTCAGGACAACGTCCACCAACCCTTCCTCCAGCATCGACGCCAGCAGACGCGGGCCGGCCTCAAGCAGCACGGTCGTCGCCCCATATCGCTCAACGAGCAGACGCATCGTGGCCAGCAGATCGACCCGCTCCGATCCGCCGACCACGGTCACCTCCACGCCCGCCGACTCCATCACGCGACGGGTCGCAGCCTCCGGCTCACCCGCCGTCACGATGGTCGTGGGCACTTCCCGAGCCGTCCGCACGAGCGCGCACCCGAGCGGCGTCTCCAGCCTCGCGTCGATCACAACCCGGCGCGCCATGCGATGCACGCGCACGCCCCGCGCCGTCAACATCGGGTCGTCGGTCACCACCGTGCCGATCCCGGTCACGATGGCATCGACACGCGCACGCAGGCAGTGGACACGCCGCCGCGAGGCCTCGCACGAGATCCACCGAGGCACGCCCGGACGGCTCCCAAGCCGCCCGTCGTGCGACTGCGCCCACTTGGCGACGACCCACGGCAGCCCCGTCGTCACTCGTTTGACGAACGGATCGCCGATCCGAACCGCGAGCGCGGAATCGCTCGCCCCCTCGCACGCGATCCCGGCTGCGCGGAGGATCGACGCCCCGCCGCCGCTCGTCTCGTGCGGGTCCGGCCGCGCGAACACGACGCGCGCGACACCGGCTTCAATCAGCGCATCCGTGCACGGCGGCTGCTTCCCGTGGTGGCAGCACGGTTCGAGCGTCACGAACACCGTCGCTCCGCGCGGGTCGTGCCCGCGCCGACGACAATCCGCCAGCGCCTCTCGCTCCGCGTGCAGGCCGCCGAATCGCCGGTGGTGCCCAAGCCCGATCACCACGCCGTCGCGAACGATCGCCGCGCCCACCATCGGGTTCGGCTCCACGTCGCCGGCGGCGCGCAGGGCGAGGCGGGCGGCGAGGTCCAGCATGTTCCGGGAGTCGGGCATGTGACCTGGTGGAAGGGATCAAGCCACGCGGCATCAAGACATCAAGCATCAGACGCTACGCCATTCGCACCAGTGTCTCCCGCTCGGACTCGGTGAGCACGCCGTTCAGGTCGCCGAGCCAGCGGCGGGCGTCCTGCACGTAGCCCGCCGTCGGCTTCAGTTCCGGCACGCGGGCGCACCAGTAGCGGTTGAACCGCGCCATCGCCAGTTCGCGGACGAACTTGGCCGTCATCGACGCCAGCGCGACAGGCAGGTGCGCGTCCTCCGCTTCGGGCCGAAACTGCACGATCAGACCCTCGCCCCCCACCGAGTACCGGCTGCACCGTTCGCTCTCTTCAAGGACTTCGACGGCACGCCCCGGCGCGGCAGACCGGATCATCGCTGCATAACTCCGCCGTCCGCCGTGCCGGTCGCACACCACGCGCACCGAGTCCGGCCCGTCCGCCCAGCGATCGACCACGCGGCGAAGGTACCGGGCGAAGGCGGACGCCGTCACCGCCGCCTTGCTCCCCCCGCGACGAATCTCCTCGTTGAACTCCCTCTCCCCCACCGTGATGCACGCCACCGCGATCGGCTCTACCGCCGCCGACTCGCACGCGAGCGCGACCGTGTTGCGCGCGAACGCGAGCGACTCAACCGAGCACGACACCGGCAGCGGCTCCGCCTCGCCCAGGTACCACGGACGATCCTCCAGCCGTGCCCCGAGCGCGGCGAACAACGCGGCGTCGTCGCGCGGCGCATCGCCCCCCACGCCGGCAAACGCGAGCACGCCCCGCTCGAGGTGCGTCAGTGGGTGGCGCGACTTCGATTGGTTCGAGAGTTTCAGCCGTTTGGAGTCCGCGACGGCGACGCGGCCTCGCTTGTCACCCGGGTCGCGGCAGACGCCCGACCCGAGCGCCCCCCACAGGTCCGGGGCGGATTCCCCCACCGTCCACCCCTCGACGCGGAACGCGGCGAACCCGACGCAGAGCGGACCGAGCATCGGCCCATATCCCGCCTCGTCGATACCGCAATAGATGAGGGCCATGGTCGGGCAACATACCCGTCCGATCGCGGGTGGGCGAGCCTGAAAGCAAACCGGCCCGGGACGGTCCCGGGCCGGCTGGGTCAACATGCGGACGAGAGGAGTCGAACCTCCACGGGATTTTACTCCCACTAGGACCTGAACCTAGCGCGTCTGCCAGTTCCGCCACGTCCGCAACGGTGGGCCGGAAGGGTAGCCCCGGACCCGCAACCGGGACAACCGAACCGGCCCACCAGGCCGCGCGCCGTGGTCAGGCCTCGACCTCCTCCAGGTCCGGCGCGGCAGACACAACCGCCGCGCCGACGTGCTTGCGCCCAGGCAGCCGGGCGTTCAGGACCGCCTCGCGGATTTCCGCAGCCAGGTCCGGGTTGTCCTTGATGAACTGCTTGGCGTTCTCACGCCCCTGTCCGAGCCGAACGTCGCCGTAGGCAAACCACGCCCCGCTCTTCTGCACGACCTTTTCCTCGACGGCCAGGTCGAGCAGATCGCCCGCCATCGAGATGCCCTCGTTGAACATGATGTCGAACTCGGCGTCACGGAAGGGGGGGGCGACCTTGTTCTTCACGACCTTCGCCCGCACCCGGTTGCCGACGTTGGTCTCGCCGTCCTTGATCGCGCTCGTCCGCCGGATGTCGATGCGGACCGAAGCGTAGAACTTCAGGGCGCGGCCGCCGGGCGTGGTCTCGGGGCTGCCGAACATCACGCCGATCTTCTCACGAATCTGGTTGATGAAGATGACCGTGCAGTTGGACCGGGCGATGACGCCGGTGAGCTTGCGCATCGCCTGGCTCATCAGGCGGGCCTGGAGGCCGACGTGCGCGTCGCCCATCTCGCCCTCGATCTCCGCCTTGGGAATGAGCGCGGCCACCGAGTCTACCACGATCACGTCCACAGCATTGGACCGCACGAGGAGCTCGCAGATTTCGAGTGCCTGCTCGCCGGTGTCGGGCTGGCTGACGAGCAGTTCGTCGATGTTGACCCCGATCCGCTTCGCCCAGGAGGGGTCGAGGGCGTGCTCCGCGTCGATGAACGCCGCCACCCCGCCCGCGCGCTGCGCGTTCGCCGCGACGGAGAGCGCGAGCGTCGTCTTGCCGCTGGACTCAGGGCCGAAGACCTCGATGATGCGCCCGCGCGGGATGCCGCGCCCTCCGAGCGCGAGGTCGAGCGAGAGCGCGCCGGTCGAGATGCCCGGCACCGCCAGATACGCCTCCTCGTCGAGCCGCATGATGGAGCCGCGACCGAACGCCTTGTCGATCTGCGCGAGCGCATTGGCGAGAGCCTGCCGCTTGCTCTTGTCCTCGAGTTTGATCTCGACCGCGCCGTTCTCCTTCGTGGAAGCCATGATCCGCCGTCCTTTCGCCGCACGCCGCGCCCCGGGAGTCAGCCGGTGCCCATCGTGCCGGTCCCAGCACGGGTCGGGGTCGCGCCCGTCGCACTCCACCCGGCCGGGGGCGGTGCTGGCCGCGGGCCCGGCAGACGGACTGTACCAAAGACCGAACGAACTGTCAATGTACGGAATCTGTCCTGCTCGCAACTTCCTGCAAGTCAAGCAACCGCAAGCTCTTGCATCGCTCGCACCGCGGTGGATAACCGCTCCCGCCCTTCCATGCACCGACTGCACTCACCGACATGTCAGGCCTCCCGACCACGCCCGCTACGCTACGAACCAGCCGACGAGGAGCCGCGACTTGACCGCGACCGCCAACGACCTTCGCCGACTCACCGACGAGTTCCTCCGCACCGAGCGCGAGATCCGCCACGGCGGCGGCGCCAAGGCCATTGAACGCCAGCACGCCAAGAACCGACTCACCGCACACGAACGCATCGCCCGACTTGTCGATGTCCCCTCCACAGGTCGGGCGGGCGCCTCCCCCGCCTCCGCGACCGCGATCGACCCCCACCGCGACGAAACTCCCAACTTCACCGAACTCGGACTCTGGTGCGCCCACGGCATGTACGCCGAGCACGGCGGCGCGCCCGCGGCCGGCGTCGTCACCGGCATCGGCCTCCTCCACGGCCGACCGCACATGATCATCGCCAACGACGCCACCGTGAAGGCAGGCGCATTCTTCCCGATGACCTGCAAGAAGATCATCCGCGCCCAGACCATCGCCCATATGGCCCGCCTGCCGCTGATCTACCTCGTCGACTCGGCGGGCGTCTACCTGCCCATGCAGGAGGACGTCTTCCCGGACACCGACGACTTCGGGCGCATCTTCCGCAACAACGCCGTGCTCAGCGCGGACGGCATTCCGCAGATCGCGGCCATCATGGGCTACTGCGTGGCCGGCGGAGGGTACCTGCCCGTGCTGTGCGACACGCTGCTGATGACGGAGGGGTCGGGCCTGTACCTCGCCGGCCCCGCCCTGGTGAAGGCGGCGATCGGGCAGCAGGTCTCGGACGAGGAACTCGGCGGCGCGGAGATGCACGCGAGCGTCAGCGGAACCATCGACTTCCGCGAGCCGGACGACGAGGCGTGCCTCGTCCGCGTGCGCTCGCTGGCCGCGAAGTACGCACCGGCGACGAGCCGCGACGCGACACGCTCGACCGCTTCGTCGTACCGCGACGCCGCGGACGTGTACTCGATCTTCACCGACAAGCCCGGCGCGCAGTACGACGTGAAGGAAATCATCGCGTGCTTCGTCGACTCGAACGCGGTTCCCAATACCGAAGGTCACCAGTCCCTCGCCCCCGACTTCGACGAATACAAGTCGGAGTACGGCCGATCGCTCGTCTGCGGCTACGCACGCATCGGCGGGCATCCCTGCGGCATCGTCGCCAACCAGTGCCGCCTGACCACGCGCACCATGCCCGGCGGCCGCGCCGGACCGTCGAAGTCGACCAACATGCCCCGCGTAATCTACGACGACTCCGCCGACAAGGCCGCCCGCTTCATTATGGACTGCAACCAGCGCAGGATTCCCATCGTCTTCTTTCACGACACCACCGGCTTCATGGTCGGGCGCGACAGCGAGCAGGCGGGCATCATCCGCGCCGGCGCGAAACTCGTCAACGCCATGAGCAACTGCGTCGTGCCCAAGATCGTCGTCATCATGGGAGGAAGTTACGGCGCGGGCAACTACGCCATGTGCGGCCGCGCCTTCGACCAGTTCCTCTCCTTCGCATGGCCCAGCGCCAAGTGCGCCGTCATGGGCGCGGCCCAGGCCACCGGCACGCTCGCCATGATCGAGGAGAAGAGCCGGGAACGAAAGGGTGAGACCATCGACCCCGAGACCCACCGTGCGATCCTCGACGCCGTACGCGCGTCCTACAACGAGCAGCAGGACATCCGCCACGGCGCCGCCCGCGGCTGGGTCGACCGCATCATCCAGCCCCACCGCACCCGCGACGAACTCATCGCCGCCCTCGACGCGACGCGGAACTGGGACTACTCACGCGAGTTCCGGACGGGGGTGCTGCAGACGTGAGGAGCTCTATCTCGGTGCCCTGTGGACTTCGACGAGTGGTTCGCCCGAGTCGAGCAATCCCAGCGCTCTCTCAAGAGCCGCCCCAAAGAACTCTCGGAGCGCTCTATTCGTCACGTTGCCGACCCTGACCCAGAGCACCTGCGGAGGGGGCCCCAGACGCGTGACGAGATCCGCGAAGTCCTCGTCCTTCGTCACGATCACCTGCCCGGGCTTGCGCAGCGCCTCGAAGATCGCTCCGTCATCCGCCACGGCATAGGGCGTGTCCCGAACGTGCTCGCACTCCACGTCAAACGTAGTAGCGATCCATGACCCGATGGCCGGTGGAAGCTGCGCATCGAGCCAGAGTTTCACGCCGCCACCTGCACGTGCGCGGCCCGTCTCGCCGCGAAGACCAGGCACGCCCGGATGTCGTCACGCTCCAGGTCGGGGAAGTCCGCGAGGATTTCGTCCTCGCTGACTCCCTCCGCCAGCATCTCGAGCACGTCCATCACCCGGATCCGCAGCCCTCGGATGCAGGGGCGACCCCCACACTGCCCCGGCTTCTGGGTGATGCGCTTCAGCAGGCTCTCGGCGTCGATCGGCATGGCGCCATCATATCCGCACCCGACGAAGCCGCACGCCATGCCGTCGAGGCCCCGGCGGAGAGCCGAAGGGACGCCCCTGCGGTGAGAAGCGCGAGAGAGGCTCCGTCAGTGCGCGGTGCCGCGGCGTGCCGTATGCTCGATGCCGGTGTGCGTCGTGCTGAGCGTCCCGTGTGCTGCGGTGGGATCGAAGTGCGCCCGCTCATGAGGTCCTGTCGTCCAAGGCCCGGTCTCCACAGGGTCTCGGGTGTCCATGGGGAGAAGTCCCCCATCATCGCATAAAGTTGTGCGAATGCGACTCCCCCCGATCATCGTGTTCGCGTTCGTCGCGACGCCGCTCAACGCCCAGAGCGCCGACCCCGACCTCAAGGCACGCGGCCTCTCCGGCAACCCCGTCTTCGAGGGCTGGTACGCGGATCCCGAGGCGGTCGTCTTCGGCGACCTGTACTGGGTCTATCCGACCTGGAGCGACGACTGGGGAGAGAGCGTCGCGGACGAACGGGCGGCTGCAGGAGAGCAGCGGCAACGCCCCATTAATCCGCAGTACCACAAGCAGACGTACTTCGACGCGTTCAGTTCCCCCGACCTGGTGCACTGGACGAAGCACCCACGCGTGCTCGACCTTGCCGACGTCTCGTGGGGCGAGTACGCCCTCTGGGCCCCAGCCGCCGTCCACGCCAACGACCGCTACTACCTCTTCTTCGCCGCCAACGACATCCAGAACAACGAAGAGATCGGCGGCATCGGCATCGCCGTCGCGGACAACCCCGCAGGCCCCTTCAAGGACGCCCTGGGCAGACCGCTCATCGACCGCTTCCACAACGGCGCACAGCCGATCGACCAGTTCGTCTTCCGCGACGACGACGGCCAGTACTACATGTACTACGGCGGCTGGCGGCGGTGCAACGTCGTCAAACTCGCCCCGGACCTGCTGAGCCTCGTCCCCTTCGAGGACGGCGAGACCTTCAAGGAGATCACGCCGGAGCAATACGTCGAGGGGCCGTTCGTTTTCAAGCGCGGCGGCCGCTACTACCTGATGTGGTCCGAGGGCGGCTGGGGCGGCCCGCACTACTCGGTGGCGTACGCGATCGCCGACTCTCCGATCGGGCCTTTCCGACGAGTGGGCAAGATTCTCCAGCAGGATCCGGAGGTGGCGACCGGCGCGGGACACCACTCGGTGATCCCCGTGCCAGGATCGGACACGTGGTACATCGTGTATCACCGGCGGCCGCTGGGCAGGACAAGCCCGCATCACCGCGTCGTGTGCATTGACGAGATGCACTTCGACGCCGACGGCACGATCCGATCCGTTACGATCACCTTCGAGGGCGTGCGGGCGCGGCCGCTGGTCGCGCCGGCCGACTTCACCGAAGAGGGCCGCTGAGCGAAGCATCCCTTCTCCGCTTCGCCAGGAGGACCCCGGCGTCAGTTCCGCTTCGTGTTCATCCACGCCCCCGCCAGGTACGCCCAGTCCGCGTTGCCGGGGCACGGAACATCGAACTTCTGGTTCCGACTCATGGTGATGGTCCGCCGATCCTGCCACACGTGGACCTCGGCATGACCGTCGGCGTACCCGATCGTGCTGGTGTCCTTGTGCCACACGGTCAGAGGGTCGATCCACTTCTCCTGGTCGAGGTGCATGACCCACGAATCCATGTTCACGCCCCGCGGATCGGACTCTTCGATGAAAACGAACTTCGATGTCGGGAACTGCACCGCGCTCATCCGGCGCGTCACCGTGTGCCCGCCGATGTACGACTCCCACTTCTCGTCCCCGCTGACCCAGTTGGGCATCGAGTAGGTTCGGAAGGCGATCGCACCGGCGACGCCGCGCCCGCGCGCGCGGAGGTCGGAAGGGCAGTGATACGCCTCGACGTTCTCCAGGTAGGGGTAGAGTTTGCCGTTGCGGATGCCCCTCTTGTGGCCTTCCGTGTCCTTCGCCTGCTGGAGGGCGTAGGTGCTCATGTATCCGCCGTCGGGGAGCATGGGCCAGTCGGCCCAACTGTGGTCGTGGTCGCGCCGATCTGTCCATGACGACACGATCCCGTCGTCGTTGTCGTCGGCGTACATGACGAACGCCGTCGCCAGGCTCTTCTGGTTGGCGAGGCAGACCGTCGCCCTGCCCGCTTCGCGGGCGTGCGCCAGCGCTGGCAGCAGGAGGCCGACCAGGAGGGCGATGATCGCGACGACGACCAACAGCTCGATCAGCGTGAACGCGCACGCGATCGGACGTCCGCCACCGACGACGCTCCGATGGCTGGCTCGCGTCGTGATCCTCTCCATGGTCTGCCGCATCGGCGCCTAGCCTACCAACTCGTGGCCAGTGGTCGCAACCCTCGGCCAGAGACTTCGCGAACGCGCGACGCGGGGGGGTTCCACGTCGCGGCACATCAACTCGGACTGCCGCCATGCCCGAGACACCCTCCACTCCCCTCCGTCCCTGGCTCCTCGCCGCCTGGCCCGGCATGGGCAACGTGGCGGTCATCGCCGCCGGGTATCTCATCAAGCAACTCGCACTCCGCCCTTTCGCCGAGGTTCACGCCCCCGAACAGTTCGACATCGGGCAGGTGGACGTGGTGTCGGGGATCATCGAGCAGACGCGCCTGCCCCGCAGCGTCTTCTACCGGACGCCGGAGGGCGCGTCGGGGCGGCCGCTCATCGTCTTCCTCGGCGAAGCCCAGCCCACACACGGCGGGTACATGTTCGCGCAGCGGCTGCTGGAACGAGCCGCCGCCTTCGACATCGAACGCGTCATCACCTTCGCCTCGATGGCCTCGCAGGTGCATCCGACCGACGAGCCCGCCGTACACGCCGCCGCGACCTCGCCGCTGCTCCTCGAAGAACTCGTCCGCAGCGGAGCGCAGCCCGTCGAGGGCGGGCAGATCGGCGGCCTGAACGGCGTCCTCCTCGCCGCCGCCATGGAGCGCAACCTCCCGGGGCTCTGCCTGCTCGGCGAGATCCCCTTCTACGCCGCCAACGTCCCGAACCCCAAGGCCGCGCGGGTCGTCCTCGAGTCGTTCTCGGAACTGGCGGGCGTCTCGATCGATATGGCGGAACTGACCGAGCACGGTCGGATCGTCGAGGGCGCGCTGCTCAAGATGCTCGACCGCATGCAGAAGATGACCGAGGGCGAAGATGACGATGAGAGCGAGTTCGCCGTTGCGGACGCGCCGGACGAACCGCCCGAGCCTGCCGAACCGTCTGCGAAGAAACGCCTCGACGCCGCCGCCCGCAAGCGCATCGAGCAACTCTTCGAGGACGCCCAGGCCGACCGCCGCCTCGCGATGGACCTCAAGGCGGAACTCGACCGGCTCGGCGTGTTCAAGGAATACGAGGACCGGTTCCTCGACCTCTTCAGGCGCGCCGAGTGAGCCGGCGAGGACTCATGCCGCCCGTGCGATGCGGTCGATCAACGCGTTGACAAACGCGAAGCGCGACACCTGCACGCCCGCCTCCGAGCGTTTGCGCCCCGAGGCCAGTTCATCCGCGACGGCGCGAATCTTCGCCGGCGCCTCGTCCTGCCAGCGCTCCATGAGCGCCTGAACCTTCTCCAGCTCCTCGTTGTCGAGCCACAGGCCCTGGCACTCCGTGCAGCGGTCCACCACGATGCCGCTGTCCACGCCGTAGTTGATGACGTCCATGCACTCTCCGCACGCGGGGCAGTTCACGCCGGTCTCCTCTTCCTCCTCGGGAATGCCGAAGGTCGGCTCGCGCCGGGCCATCTCGTCGATGATCGCCCGGCAGAAGGTCATCTCGCGCACGCGGACGATGTGTGCCAGTTCCTCCCCGCCCAGGAACTCACCGCCGCACCCGCCGCACGAATGGACGTGGACCCCCTCGTAGACGACCTCGGACATGCCGAATCCGCAGCACGGGCAGCGCATGGTCGGGCCTCCGGAGTGCATGGCCAGAGCATCGGAACAAGGCCGGGGGTGCGATCGCCCCGCCGACCCCGTCCCCGCCGCAGGGGAAAGCGGGCCGCCCGCACGATCCGCGCCGTCTCCCGCGCGACCGGCCGATAAACCCCCGACGACCCGCCGGCCTTTACAATGCCCGGCGTGAGCGAGCGAGTGCGGATCACCGATGTCTCCCCCCGCGACGGCCTCCAGAACGAGCCGCACGCCATCCCCACCGACGACAAGGCGAGACTCGTCGAACTCCTCACGCTCACGGGAGTCGACGAGGTCGAAGTCACCAGTTTCGTCAGCCCAAAGTGGGTGCCCCAACTCGGCGATGCCGTCCAGCTCTTTGAGGCCGTCGCGGACCTCAAGCCTCCGGAACTCGTCTTCTCCGCGCTCGTGCCCAATGACCGAGGGGCGCAGGCGGCCCTCCGCGTCAACGAGCACGCAGGACGACGAGTCATCGACAAGGTCGCCGTCTTCACTGCCACCAGCGAGACCTTCACCCGCAAGAACGTCAACGCCACCATCGCTGAGAGCGTCGAGCGCTTCCGGCCTGTCGTTGCCCTCTCCCACGGATCGGGCCTGCGCGTCAGAGGCTACGTCTCCTGCATCATCCGTTGTCCCTTCGAAGGGGACGTTCCACCCGCCAGAGTGGCTGAAGTCGCGTCCATCCTCCTCGACGCCGGCGTGGATGAGATCGACCTCGGCGACACCATCGGCGCGGCGACGCCCGAATCGCTCGCGCCCGTCCTCGACGCCATGCGCACGGTCGTCGGCGACTTCTCCCTCCGCGACGACGGCGAAGCCCCGCTCACGCTCCACCTGCACGACACGACCGGACGCGCCGCCGAGTGCGTCGCTACCGCCCTGGCGGCGGGCGTTCGCTCCTTTGATGCCGCCGCCGGCGGCCTCGGCGGCTGCCCCTTCGCGTCCACCGACGAAGCACGCGCACCGGGCAACATCGCCACCGTCCTCCTTATCCACGCCGTCGAGCGGGCGGGTTTCGTAACCGGCGTCGACCGCGAACGCCTCGCTGCGGCATCGGCCTTTGCCGAGCGCCTCGTCGCCCTTGCCGAGCGAGGGGGCGTCTGATGATCCGGCTCGACTTCGACTGCACGATCGCCTCCATCACCCTCGACCGACCCGACCGCCGCAACGCCCTCACCCCAGAGATGCTCGACGCGATCCCGGGAATGGTCGATCAGGCGGCGCAGTCTGCGCGCGTCATCGTCCTTCAAGGTGCCGGCCAGGCCTTCTGCGCCGGCTTCGATCTCTCGCTCTGCAAGGACGATCCGATCGGCGACACCATGAAATCGTTGCTGCGTGGACTGTCCATGGCCGTCCGGTCGCTCCGGGCTTGCCGCGTTCCCGTCGTCGCAGCCGCCCACGGCGCAGCCGTCGCCGGCGGATGTGCCCTCCTCGGCGGCGCGGACTTCGTCATCGCCAACGACGAGGCCCGGCTCGGTTACCCCGTGCTCCGCCTCGGCGTTTCACCGGCTGTTTCCGCGCCTTTCCTCCGTGCCGCCGTCGGCGACGCTCTATGCCGAGAACGGCTGCTGGATACGGGCCTGATCTCAGGGCGCGAAGCCGCCCGCCTCGGGTGGGTCTGGCGCAGTGTGCCCGATCCCGACTCGGTTCGTACCGCCGCGTTCGAACTCGCACAGCGGCTCATACCCAAGTCCGCGGCCGCTCTTGCCGCGACGAAACGTTGGCTCAACACCATCGACGGCACGGAAAACACCGAGTGGCCCGAACGCGCACTTCAAGCATCGCTCCGGCTTGCCGGCGGGGCGGAGGAACGGGCGATGCTGCCAGCGGCGTGGGGGTGAGGAGCGATTGAGTGATACCCAAACAAACTACGATCGAACGTGTGGATAATGGTGGGAGGAACCACGCCAGCACGATTGCGGATATGCTGTAGCACGACAGTGCATTCGGCCGGGGGCCTGCGCCCACGCGGTGCGCGGGGCCTCCACCGCTCGCCGACCCACCTCGAGCGGAGCGCCGAGACAAACGATTCGCATGAGCGAGGCCTGACCCCAAGGCTCGGGAGTCCTGAGATGTCGAGCATCTTCCGCGTTCCGGGCGCGCACGCCCGCCGTTCCGCAGCCTCCGTCGCCCGAGCCTCGGGCGCACCGCTCGAACGAGCGACGATCGACACGCTCGAACAGCGCGTGCTGCTCTCCGCGATCGACCCGTTCGTCGGGCCGCTGCCCGCATCGGCGAACGGCCGCGTGGGCGTCGTCGAGCACGTCGCCTGGCGCGGGGGGTCGATCGAGGCAAAGGCAGGATCGTGGATGGTCACCTTCGACGATGCGCTCGGCGACGAGGGCGCGATCGACGCCGCACGCCGCATCGCAGACGCTATGGGGATCGACGAGGCGACCATCCGGTCCGTCGGCCGCGGGCGATACGCGACGATCGACTCCACACAGAGACCGCACCAGTGGGCGATCGAGGCGGCGCTCCACGCCGTCGAGGGCATCAAGGCCATCGAACCCAACGCCGTCTACCACAAGCAGCAGCTCCCCAACGACCCGCTCTTCACGAACCAATGGCAGCTCGACAACACGGGCCAGTTCATCCCGGGCAGCGGGTTCGGCACCGCAGGGGCCGACGTCGGCGCGGCCGCGGCATGGGACGTCACCATCGGATCCCGCGACGTCATCGTCGCCGTCATCGACTCCGGCATCGACTTCAGCCACCCCGACCTCGCCGCCAACATCTGGCGAAACCCCAACGAGAGCGGGAACGGCGTGGACAGCGACGGCAACGGATTCGTCGACGACCTCAACGGCTGGGACTTCGGCGACCTCGACAACGACCCCAGCGAGAACATCAACACCGGACCGTGGTACGGGCACGGCACCTTCGTCTCCGGCATTATCGGCGCGGTCGGCAACAACGGCGTCGGAATCTCGGGCGTCGCATGGGACGTGTCCATCCTCCCCCTCAAGATCCCCAACAGCAACGGAAACGCGCTCCTCTCCGCCATCGTCGGCGCGCACGACTACCTCACCATGATGATCGGCGAGGGGCACAACATCGTCGCCAGCAACAACAGCTACGGCGCCTTCGACCAGGCCTTCTACGCAGACGTGCCCACGGGCTTCGACGCCGAGAAGGACGCCATCGAGCGGTTCATCCAGGCCGGGGGCACGTTCGTCGCCGCCGCCGGCAACAGCGCCTTCGACAACGACGATCCAGACATCACGTTCTTCCCAACCTCCTACAACATCCCGGGTCTCATCGCCGTCGCCGCCACAGACAACAACGACGCCCTCGCCGGCTTCTCCAACTACGGCGCAAAGACCGTGGACCTCGGCGCGCCCGGCGTGCAGGTCTATTCCACGACCGTCGGCGGCGGGTACGGATTCGGGTCCGGCACCTCCTTCGCCGCTCCCATGGTCGTCGGCGCGGTCGCGCTCCTCAAGACGCACCGTCCCCAGGCCTCCGCACAGGAAGTCCGCCAGACACTCATCGACAGCGTGGACATCCTCCCAACCCTCCAGAATCGCGTTGTCTCCGGCGGCCGACTCAATCTCATCAGGGCCTTGAACATCATCGGCATCGACGGGCCGGTCGTGAAGCGCATCGACCCGGGCCCCGTCACCGGACGCAACGACCCCTCCACAGGCCTCCCCATCGACACCATCACCGTCGAGTTCAACAAGTCCATCGACGCGTCCGTCCTCGCCATCGACTCCGCCTCCTTCCTCTACGCAGGCCCCGACGGCCTCTTCGGAACCGGCGACGACTCGACCGTCATCACCATCTCCTCCGTCGACATCGACCCCGACAACGACGCCATCATCCACATCTCGCTCGACCTCACCAACGTCCCGCAGCAACGCCTCCTCCTCGGTAAATACCGACTCACCCTCCACGCCGGCACCCCCGGCGACCCCAAGATCCGCGACCTCCTCGGCAACCTCCTCAAGGGCGACTCCAACGGCGGGACCGACGAGGTCTACGAGTTCGAGGTCGTCGGCGTCGGCGGCAGCCTCGAACCAAACGACACTCTCGCCACCGCAACTCCCGTCTCCTTCAACGCCAGCGGCAAGGCCAACTTCAACGGCCTCTTCCTCGGCGACGGCCTCCACGCCGGCCTCGACGTCGACATCTTCCGCATCACCATGCCGCGCGGCGGACTCATCACCGCACGCGTCGACGCCAAAAACCTCCAGATCCCCTCGCAGTTCGACTCCTACCTCCGACTCTTCGACGCCCTCGGCAACGAACTCGCTTTCAACGACCAGTTCAACGGACCTGACGCCTACCTCGACTACTTCGTCTCCACCGGCGGAACCTACTACGTCGGCGTCTCCGGATTCCCCAACGACGACTACAGCCCCACCATCGCCGCCAGCGGCGTGACCCAGTCCACCGGCAACTACAACCTCTCGCTCGGCATCGAACTCGTCGGCGAGGATCGCATCACCATCCCGGACAACCTCGACGCTCCAGTCGCCGTCCCACCGACAGGCACACAGGGCACGACCTCCGATTCCGTCACCGTCGCGGACGCACGCGCCATCCGCGACGTCAACCTCCGACTCGACCTCGACCACACCTTCGTCTCCGACCTCCGAATCTCGCTCATCAGCCCGCGAGGCACGGAAGTCGTCCTCTTCGATCGGCACGGCTCCAACGGCCAGGACTTCGACAACGTCCTCTTCGATGATGAGGCCGCACGGTCCATCGTCACCGCTGCCACCCCGTACTCCGGCTCCTACCGACCCACCAACGCGCTCAACAGGTTCGACGGCGAGTCCGCGGCAGGACAGTGGACCCTCGTCATCAACGACACCACCGCCCTCAACTCCGGCGTCCTCCGCTCCTGGGCGCTCGAACTCACGCTCGAAAACGACATCTTCGGCCCGTTCGAACTCAACGACACCCTCACCACCGCTCGCAACCTCAACGAAATCAACGGCACCGGCGCCGCCACACGAAACGCCTACATCGGCGACGGCGGATTCGGTCTCCTCGACCGTGACCTCTTCAGATTCCGCGTCGATGCCGGCACCACGCTTAATGCCGTCGTGACCTCCGTCGCGGACCCAAGCACCGGGCAACTCACCCTCGCCACCGGCCTGCGACTCCTCGACGCCGGCGGGAACGAGATCAAGCGTTCAACCCCGGACGGCACCCTCAACAGCAGCATCGGCGGCTTCGTCTTCGCAGCGGGAGGAACCTACTACATCGCCGTCAGCGAAGCCTCGAACCTCGACTACGACCCCTTCAACGTCACCAGCGGCACCCCGGCCGAGACCACCGGCAACTACACCCTCGCCATCGCCGTCTCCGGCGGCGTCAGCGACGCCTCCCACGTCCTCGCGGGACAGCGCGTCCGTGCAGGCATCGACAACGACGGCACCTTCGGCATGAACGACGCCGGCTCGCCCCTCGGCATCCGCTTCGACGGCATCGAGTTCCTCCGGAACGCCACCAACGGCCAGGGCCTCCGTTCCTTCTACGGCATGTCCGCGGGCGGGTACGAGTTCCTCAACAACGGCTCGTCCTCACCCACCTCCCTCCCCATGACCATGGTCAGCCAGAGCGACGCCTTCAACCGGCGCACCACCGCCCAAGGACTCTTCCGTCAGTCCCTCAACGTCGAACGCACCATCTCCTTCGGGCCCAACGACGCGTTCCTCGCCATCGACGTCCGCCTCACCAACAACGGACCCTCCACCATCTCCGACGTCTCGTGGATGGAAGCCATCGACGCCAACCAGGGCCTCAATCTCGACAACCGCGGGCCGAATACGCAGAACGACATCCTCGACGGCGTCCCCTACATGCGGTCCAGCGTCATCACCAACGCCTTCAATCAGGGCATCACCATGGCGATGGGCGCACCCGCCTCCGACACCCGCGCCATGGCCACCTTCGTCGATCCAAACTCGCTCGTCATCCGCGACCCCAACCAGGTGCTCGACTTCGGCGTCAACGATCCCGACGGCGCCTCCGCAAACCTCGTCATGGTCCTCGCCTACGACCTCGGCTCCATCGCCGCAGGCCAGAGCACGACCATGCGATACTTCATCTTCTTCGGCAACTCCCCCTCGGCCGCGCAGAGCCTCTACGACGCCGTCAACACCGGCACCGGTGCGGGACACCTCACCACCGACACCGCCAACCCCTCCACCGAGACCCTCTCCGACGGCTCCCAGGCCCCGACCCTCCCCTACCGCTCCTACTACCCCGAGGGCTTCGCAAGCCCCTTCATCTACACCTTCGTTCCCATGCTCAACCCGCACGACCAGCCGACACGCGTCTTCGCCATCGCTCGCTACGAGACCGGGCAACGCGACCAGGTGCTTGCCGACTTCGTCATCGCACCGCAGTCACGCGGCGGCATCACGCTCAACACCCCGGAAATGTACGACATCGGATTCGGCAACCCCGGCGGCTCGCTCGTCCGTCCACTCGAGCCATACGCCATCGAGCTCCGCTCCGAGCGCCCCATCGCCGCCACCTTCAGCCACTACGACACCTTCCTCCTCGACGGCCTCCGCTCCGCCGTCGGCGAGTCCTTCATCTCCGACGTCACACAGACCTGGACCATCGGCGAGGTCGAGAAGGCCGACGGCATCTTCGACATCATCATCTTCCAGAGCATCTCCGACATCACCATCAAGGTCGAGACCACGCTCCTCCCAACCGGCGGCGGAAACCCGATCGTCCTCACCCAGGAACTCGCCCCCTTCCGACGCGGCGGCTGGAACCTCTCCTCCCTCCCCAACGTCCCCAACGGTCGCTACGGCGCGCTCATCCAGGCACAGGCGCCCATCGTCGCCGCCGTCAGCAGCTACGACAACGGCATCACCACCGACGCCCCGGGCGCCAAGGGCTTCGCCGCAACGCCAGGCCTCGGAGCCACCTCCGGCGTCACCCCGGAAGGACAGTTCGGCATCAACGCCGCCGAAGAACGCGTCGGCATCGTCAACCCAAACAACGCCAGCGTCTCCGTTGTCTTCTCCTTCCTCTTCGAGAACGGCAGCGCCTACCGCACCGCACTCGACGTCCCCGCTCTCTCACGCGGCGAGATCAACGTCCAGTCTCTCCCCGGTTTCCCCCAGGGACGTGCCTACTCCATCCTCTTTGAATCACCCCTCCCGATCTCCCTCTCGCTCCCGACGGCCGTCTTCAACGACGGCAACGGCACCACCTTCGCTACCCAATCCCACACCTTCTGGGCGTTCGGCGAAGGCTTCAGGCCGCAGGATCCCTTCAACACCAACGTCGTCGAATACCTCCGCCTCTTCAACCCCACGCAGCAGGATCAGGTCGTCGAGATCACCATCCGCTTCGACGGCAACTTCAAGGGCACAAGCACCCCGCTCGGGCAGGAGGTCTTCCGCCGCGTCCTCCCCGCTCGGCGTGTCACCGAGTTCGACGTCCACGACTTCGTCACCGGGGACCGGCGCACCCAGGACGTCTTCTACGGCCTCACCATCAAAAGCCCCGCCGGCATCGTCGCCTACATGGGACACTACGACGCCTTCTTCCCCGGCGCGTTCGGCACGCTCGGCGTCCCGCTCGGCATCACCGGCACGATCTGACCGCCCCACCTCTGTTCCTCCTCAACGCCCGATGCCGACCGGCTCGGGCGTTTTTCTCGCGCACGTCGCCTAGCCTCAGACGCACCCTCCACTCGACGCCGCCATGACCGACACGCTGACTACCCTGACCATCGACGGCGCCATCGCTCGTCTCACCCTGAACAGGCCGGATGCGCGCAACGCACTCTCGGTCCCTCTTCTCCAGAGCCTCCTCGCACGTGTCGGCGAGATCGACGCGACCTTACCCCCCCCCTCTGTCCTCGTGCTCACAGGCAGCGGACCAGCGTTCTGCGCGGGCATGGACCTCCGTGCCGTGCTCGGCGACGCCGCCGCAGGCTCGACCCTCCTCGGCCTCCTCGCCGAACTGACCCTCCGCCTCCGCAGACTGCCAATGGCGATCGTCGCGGCTGTCAACGGCGCTGCCATCGGCGGCGGCTGCGGACTCGCGTGCGTCGGCGACTTCGTCTTCACCCACAACGACGCCAAACTCGGATTCCCGGAAGTCGATCTCGGCGTCTGTCCGGCTGTCGTCGCGCCCTGGGTCGTCAAACGCCTCGGCCCAGGCAGGGCGCGGCACGTCCTGCTCGCGGGAGGCGTCATGTCCGGCCAGGAGGCAGCCGCGATCGGTCTCGCAACCCGCAGCCTCCCGACGCTCGCCGATCTCGAAACCGCCGTCGCGGACCTTGCCGACAGGCTCTCCAAGGCCGGCCCCCTCGCGCTCCGGGAGACAAAGCGCCTCCTCAACACCCTCGACGGCTCCGATGACGACACCATCGTTCGCCGAGGTGCCGAGTTGTCGGCTTCGGTGCTCGCCACCGAGGATGCGCAGTCCCGCCTCCGACAACGCCTCTCCACGAAGCCCTGAACACGCCGATTCCAGAGCACGCCGCTGCCATCGCGCGCTATACTCCCGCTGTTCCGGGACGTGATCGGGGTATGTCCGGTGTCGGCTTCGGCCAGCCGCCGGGCGGTCGGAGCAGACGAATGACGGCCCAACCGCTGCCAGTCGAGCGCGATGACCGCGGAGAGCACGAAGGCGTGCTCACGATCCGGCTTGAACAGGTGGACAGGCCCATCATCGTCCTCGACCACGCGCTCATTCAGCGACTCGAAGCGACACTCGCAACCATCCCCGTCGACGCTCGCGCCGTCGTGCTTGCCTCCGCCAGCGAGCGTGCCTTCGTCGCCGGCGCGGACCTCAAGGCCATCAGCGACCTGAGCGACGAACAACTCGACCGCTACCTCGACTACGGCCAGCGCGTCTTCGGCATCCTCTCGCAACTCCCCTGCCCCACCGTCGCGGCGATCAACGGTGCCGCGCTCGGCGGCGGCCTGGAACTCGCCATGCACTGCGACGGCCTCGTCGCCTCGCCCTCACCCTCAGGCAAGCCATACCAGGTCGGCCTGCCCGAGGCATCCCTCGGCCTCTGCCCCGGTTGGGGAGGCACCAACCTGCTCCCAGCTCGCATGGACCCCGCCGACGCGATCCGCAGAACCGCAACCGGCCGCACCATGGCCTTCGACGAAGCCGCCGAGGCAGGCCTCTTCGATGACGTCGCCGCCACACCGGATGAACTGCTCGACGCGGCCAAGTCGTGGGTCTGCGCTCAGAAGACGCCGAAACGCGACGCAGCCCCGGCTCGTTGGATCGGGCGGAGCGAGACCGCCCCCGCCGTACTCGCCGCTGCCGATGAAGTCCGAGGCGAGGTGGGTTCGAGCCTGCCCGGCAAGGCCGTGCTCGACGCCGTCGATGCCGGCACGGCCCGGGGATGGCAGGCCGCGCTCGACGCCGAGCGACAGAGACTCGTGGCGCTGCGTCGCACGCCCGCCGCCGTCGAAGCCATCCGTGCGTTCTTCGAGCGCACGGCGAAGAAAGGATGACGCCCGGGGGACGGAGTTCGAGGATTCACGCCAACCCGGGGGAGGAAACACGCGGCCTCACCGCGTGACGCAGAGGTGTCCCATGGCAGACCTGAAGTCGATGAAGGGCGTCTCGGAGAAGGACCGCAAACTCATCGCGGAGGCGGAAGCCCTCCTCGGCCCGGAGCCGACCTCGATGGGCTTCATCAAGAACCTCTTCTGGGGACGATTCCGCAACGACCTCGTGCTCCCCTACCCGGAAGTCAGCCCGGACGAAGCCGCTCGCTGCGACCAGTTGCTCGCCGAACTCGAACGCTACCTCAAGACCGAGCACCCCGCCATCCAGATCGACCAGGAGCAGGAGATCCCGCGCTGGGTGATCGACCGGCTCTTCTCCATGGGCGTCCTCGGCATGACCATCCCCAAGGAGTACGGCGGCCTGGGCATGGGCATCACCAGTTACAACCACGTCCTCGAGATGATCGGCCGCTACTGCGGCTCCACCGCCGTGCTGGTCAGCGCGCACCAGTCCATCGGCTGCAAGGCCATCATGCTCTTCGGCACCGAGGAGCAGAAACGCCTCTGGCTCCCTCGCCTCGCCAAGGACTGGCTCAGCGCGTTCTGCCTCAGCGAGCCGAACGTCGGCTGCGACGCCGGCGGGCAGGAGACCACCTGCGAACTCTCGCCCGACGGAACTCACTACATCCTCAACGGCGAGAAGAAGTGGGCGACCAGCGCCGCGATCAGCGGACTCTTCACCGTCATGGCGCGCCAGAAGATGCCCGACGGGTCCGAGAAGGTCACCGCTCTCGTCTGCACGCCGGACATGGAAGGCGTCAACATCTTCGAGAAGAACCGCAGCAAGTGCGGCATCCGCGGAACCTGGCAGGCACGCATCCGCTTCTCCAACGTCCGAGTGCCGAAGTTCAACCTCCTGCACAAAGAGGGCCGCGGCCTCAACGTCGCCCTCAGCTGCCTCAACTACGGACGATGCACCCTCAGCGCCGGCATGCTCGGCGGAGCCTACGGTGCGATGAACCAGGCCATCCGATGGTCGCAGACCCGCTACCAGTTCGGCGATCCCCTCTCGGAAAAAGAACTCGTCCGCCAGCGCATCGCACACATGGCCGCCATGGTCTACGCCATGGACGCCGTCCTCTACATGACCACAGGCATGCTCGACCGCCACGACGAGGACATCATGGTCGAGACCGCCGCCTGCAAGGTCTTCTGCTCCGAGATGGGCTGGCGCGTCGTCAACGACGCCATGCAGATCATGGGCGGCGAGTCCTACATGACCGAGAATGAGATCGAACGCACCTTCCGCGATTCACGCATCAACATCATCGTCGAAGGCTCCAACGACCTCATGTGGTCCTTCATCTTCGCCTACGGCGGGAAACAACTCGGCGAATGGATGCTCAGCATCCGCGACGCCCCCCTCTCCAGGAAACTCAGCCCGGCCCTCCTCAGGGCAGCCATCCCCCTCGCCGCGGAGGTCTTCCTCGGCGTCCGCCGACGCGCCCCGGCCATCGAGGGCGTCCATCCCTCGCTCCGCCCGCAAGCGCAGCGCCTCGCACGCCTCATCTCCGAGCACACCTACCAGTTCAAGCAGACCAGCAAACGCTACGACGCCGCCGTCGTCTCCCGGCAGGCCGTGCAGGCAAGGCTCGCGCTCGCCGCCATCTACCTCCACGCCTGGGCGTGCACGCTCAGCAAACTCGACCGCGACGTGCGCCGCCACGACGGCAACGGCGGCCTCGATTTTGAACGCGACCGCGCCGCCGCACTCCACTTCTTCGACCTCGCCGAGATCGAGATCAACCGCTTCTATCGCGAGCTCTACTTCAACGCGGACGAGACCATGCTCGCGGCCGCGGACGCCGCCCTTCGCCACAACGACTCTCTCCCCACCGAGGACTTCATCATCCCCGAGCGCAGCCCGACGCCCCAGCGCGGGAAAGGCCGGCGGACCGACCACTCGTCGATCAAGTTGTTCCCGGGCGACTCGCACGCCCGGACCGCGGACGCCGCGCAACGCTGAGCCGTACCGGCACGTCGCAGGCCCACCGGGCCGCTACGCTGTCGCCAGAGAGCAGCCCGACCCGGAACCGGGCGGGCGGGAGGACGCCGATGCCGAGGAAGGTCGTCTACGAAGCGCGCGTCGAGTACGTGCAGGTTCTCGACGAGGAGGGACGCCTCGATGCCAAGCTCGCCGCGGGCACCCTGACCGACGAGCAGGTCGCCTTCCTCTACGAGCAGATGGTCATCTGCCGCCAGTACGACGAGGTCGCCTTCAAACTCCAGCGTTCAGGCCGCATGGGCACATACCCGCAGAACAAGGGCCAGGAGGCCGCCGCGCTCGGCTCCGGCTTCGCCGCGAAGAAGGGAACCGACTTCCTCGTCCCCTGCTACCGCGAGAACGCCGCCCTCTTCCTCCACGGCCTCCCCATGGAGCACATCCTCCTGCACTGGATGGGCGATGAACGCGGGAACCAGATTCCCGAAGGCGTCAACGTCACCCCCATCAGCATCCCCATCGGCACCCAGATGCTCCACGCGACCGGCATCGCGTGGGCGTACAAAATCCGACGCGAGCCACGCTGCGTCATCACCTACTTCGGCGACGGCGCGACCAGCGAGGGCGACTTCCACGAGGCCGCCAACTTCGCCTCCACGCTCCAGGTCCCCTGCGTCTTCTTCTGCCAGAACAATCAGTGGGCCATCAGCGTCCCGCGCGAAACGCAGACCGCTTCCGAAACCATCGCACAGAAGGCGCTCGCCTACGGCATGCCCACCGTCCAGGTGGACGGCAACGACCTCTTCGCCGTCTACAAGGAGACTCGCGACGCGCTCGACCGCGCCCGCAGCGGCGGCGGTCCGAGTTTCATCGAGGCCGTCACCTACCGCCTCGGCGACCACACCACCGCCGACGACGCCCGCCGATACCGCGACCCCGAGGAGGTCGCCGCGTGGCAGCAGAAAGACCCGATGATCCGCACCCGCAAGTATCTCGAGAGCAAGGGCCTGTGGGACGACGACCGCCAGCGGGCCGCCGAGGAACGCGCCAAGGCGATCGTGCAGGAAGTCGTCCGCGCCGCGGAAGGGATCGAGAAGCCCACCACCGACGACATCTTCAACTTCACCTTCGCCGAACTCCCCGACGAGATCGCCCGCCAGCGCGACACCCTGCGGACCAGCTCGATCGGCCAGGATCCGACCCAGATCGACCGCGAATCTTGGGCGAACGCCCCCACCCGCTGAGCGGCACGCGACTCGCTCCGCCCTGAGCCTTCCCACGAACGAGAACCACCATGGCGCAGATGACACTTGTCCAAGCCATCAACCACGCTCTCGCCCACGAGATGGAACGCGACGAGCGCATCGTCGTCCTCGGCGAAGACGTCGGCCTCAACGGCGGCGTCTTCCGTGTCACCGAAGGACTCCAGAAACGTTTCGGTCCAGAACGCGTCGCCGATACCCCACTCGCCGAATCCGGCATCATGGGCACCGCCATCGGACTCGCCATGGCAGGCATGAGGCCGGTCCCCGAAATCCAGTTCGAAGGGTTCCTCGGACCCGCCTACGACCAGCTCGTCAACCACGCGGCTCGCTATCGCACACGCAGCCGCGGAGCGGTCACCATCCCCCTCACCGTCCGCGTCCCCGTCGGCGGCGGCATCCACGCCCCCGAACTCCACTCCGATTCCCCGGAAGCCATCTACGCCCATCACCCGGGACTCAAGGTCGTCATGCCCAGCACGCCATACGACGCCAAGGGCCTCCTCCTCAGCGCGATCCGCGACCCCGACCCGGTCGTCTTCTTCGAACCCAAGCGTGTCTACCGCAGCTTCCGCGAGGACGTTCCCGAGGACGACTACACCATCCCCATCGGCCAGGCTAAGGTCGTCGCCGAGGGAACCGACGTCACCGTCGTCACCTGGGGCGCACCCGTCTTCCAGTGCCTCGCCGCCATGGACGAACTCCCCGAGGATGCCAGCGTCGAACTCGTCGACCTTCGCACCATCTACCCCATCGACACCGACACCATCGTCGAGAGCGTCCGCAAGACCGGCCGCTGTGTCGTCGTCCACGAGGCCCCCAAGACCGCGGGCCTCGGCGCGGAGATCGCAACCATCATCCAGGAGCACTGCTTCCTCCACCTCGAAGCCCCCGTGCAGCGATGCACAGGCTTCGACACCGTCATGCCCTACTACAAACTCGAACTCGACTACCTTCCCGAAGCCCCTCGCATCCGAAAGTGCATCGAGGAGTGCCTCGCGTACTGAGCGCGAACGCCCGGAGCGCGGCTACCACACGAACGCAGCGGCAAGGATCAGAACCAGAGGACAGATCGCATGGCCCACACGAAATCCGCGAACCCGGACCAGTTCATCCTCCCCGACCTCGGCGAGGGCGTACACGAGGCCGAACTCATCAAGTGGCGCGTCCAGGTCGGACAGGCCGTCGACGAGCACGACATCCTCGCCGAGATGGAGACCGACAAGGCTCTCGTCGAAGTCCCCAGCCCACGCGCAGGCGTCATCGCCGCACTCCACGGCAAGGAAGGCGACATCCTCAAGGTCGGCTCCGTCCTCGTCGAATATAAGGGCGATGGATCGCCGTCAAGCTCCGCGCCCGTCGCGCCGGCAGCGTCAAAGCACGCCCCCGCGATCACGCCCGAGCCTGAACCGGAAGCCGAACGCGAGGACGCAGGCACCGTTGTCGGCCAGGTCGGCGGCGACCTCGCCGGAATGACCCCACGCGACGGCAAGGCCCTCGCCACCCCCGCCGTACGCCGCCTCGCCCGCGAACTCGGCATCGACATCAATCAGGTGCCCGGCTCCGGCATTGGCGGCCGGGTCACCGAAAAGGACGTCCGCGCGTTCACTTCCGCCGGCTCCCGCCACGCTGCCGCCGCGCAGACCCGCCCCGCACCCATCCCGACAACCGCCATCCCCGCTTCACCCCCCCCCGCACGCGCGCCCTCCCACTCGCACGCCCCCGCGCAGCAGCCCGCCATCCCCCCGGGCGCGGACACGGCCGTCATCCCATTCCGCGGCGTACGCCGCACCATCGCCAACCGCCTGCGCGAGAGCGTCTCAACCGCCGTCCACTTCACCGTCATGGACGAGGCCGACGTCACCGAACTCGACTCGCTCCGCCGCAGGCTCGCGGCCGCCAGCGGCGAGAAAGTCTCCTTCCTCCCCTTCGTCTGCTCCGCAGTCTGCCGCGCCCTCGCCGGCAGGTTCGGCGCGCTCAACGCCACCGTCGACGACAAGGCCGAGCAGATCGTCCAGCACCGCGCAGTACACCTCGGCATCGCCACCGACACCGACTCCGGCCTCATGGTCCCCGTCATCCGCGACGCCGACAAGCTCGGCGTCCTCGAAATCGGACGACAGATCGACGCCATCGCCCGCGCCGCCCGCGAACGCTCCATCCCCCGCGAGCAACTCCTCGGCTCGACCTTCACCATCAGCAACGTCGGCAGCCACGCCGGCCGCTTCGCCACCCCCGTCATCAACTACCCCGAAGTCGGCATCCTCGCCGTAGGGCGCGTCCACGAGGGCATGGTCACACGCGACGGCTGGTTCCGAGTCGGCAGACTCCTCCCCCTCAGCCTCGCCTGCGACCACCGCGTCGTCGATGGCGCGACCGGCGCCCTCGCCCTCGCCGAGATCGTCCGACTCCTCCAGCAGCCCGAGCAACTCCTCACCCCCGCCAGAGCCTGACCATCCACGCCCTCCGCCGCACCGAAGACGCCCGCCGCTGGGCCGCCAGAGCCGTCGAGATCGACGCCCTCAAGCGTCTTGACCCCCTCGCCGGCCTCGACCCCCCTCGCAGACAAAGGATCGATGAACTTCTCGGCGGTTCTTGATTCCCACCAACGCCCCTCGAACAATCGACCGATCAGGGAGTAGCCCGTGGTCGCGGCGGGAGGCGTTCGCCCAAGCCGCGCCCGAAAACGGCCGATCCGAAAAGGGGACCGCGCCATGGACGAGGAAGACGAATCCGGGCCGACCCCCGCCGCACTCTGAGACGGCGGGCGGCCCGGACGGCCCGAGGGGGGCCGACGCCGAGAGCCGCCTACCGCGACTCAACACCTCTCAGACACCCGACCCCGACACGGACGACCGCGCCGGGGACCATCCACCAGACCACCACGGCCCGTGCCGGCTTCGCCCGGTGCCCGCCACGATCGCACGAACGAACCACCGAGACCGACCCATGGCCATCGACCTTTCCCATATCCGCAACATCGGCATCTGCGCCCACATCGACGCCGGCAAGACCACCGTCACCGAGCGCATCCTCTTCTACACCGGCAAGAACTACAAGATGGGCGAGGTCCACGAGGGCACCGCGACCATGGACTTCCTCCAGGAAGAGCAGGAACGCGGCATCACCATCCAGTCCGCCGCAACCACCTGCCCGTGGACACGCAACGGCGTCGAGTACAAGATCAACCTCATCGACACACCCGGTCACGTCGACTTCACCATCGAGGTCGAGCGTTCGCTCCGCGTGCTCGACGGCGCAGTCGCCGTCTTCGACGGCAAGGAGGGCGTCGAGGCCCAGTCCGAGACCGTCTGGCGCCAGGCCGACCGCTACCGTGTACCGCGCCTCTGCTTCATCAACAAGATGGACAAGCTCGGTGCGAACTTCGAGTTCTCCTTCCGCTCCATCCGCCAGCGCCTCGGCGCGAACCCCATCGCCGTGCAGTACCCCATCGGCCAGGGCCAGACCCTCGAAGGCCTCATCGACCTGCTCACTATGCGCGCGTATTACTTCGACGCCGACGAGCAGGGCGCGGTCGTCACCGAGAAGGACATCCCCGAACACCTCCGCGAGACCGCCGAACTCTGGCGCCACGAACTCGTCGAGAAGGCCGCCGAACTCGACGACGCCCTCATGGAGCGATACCTCGAGGACGAGTCATCCATCACCGACGCCGACATCCGCAAGGCCCTCCGCGCCGGCACGCTCGCCCGCAGGTGCAACCCCGTCTTCTGCGGCGCGGCCCTCCGCAACATCGGCGTCCAGCGCCTCCTCGACGGTGTCATCGACTACCTCCCCAATCCCACCGAAGTCCCGGAAGTCGAGGGCGTCGACCCCGACGACCGCGAGAAGAAACTCTCCCGCCCCCACTCTGACACGGCCCCCTTCTCCGCACTCGTCTTCAAGGTCGTCAGCGATACGCACGGCGACCTCACCTACGTCCGAATCTACTCCGGCGTCCTCAAGAAAGGCACGCGCCTCCTCAACCCCGTCAACCGCAAGCGCGAGATCGCCAGCCGAATCTTCGAAATGCACGCCAAGGACCGCATCCCCCTCGAAGAGGTCGGCGCGGGCAACATCGTCGCTGTCGTCGGCATCAAGGACTCCATCACCGGCGACACGCTCTGCGACCCCGAGAACCCGATCATCCTCGAACGCATGGAGTTCCCCGAGCCGGTCATCTCCATGTCCATCGAGCCGAAGACCGCCGACGACAAGCGCAAACTCTCCGAGGCTCTCGTCACCATCCGCCGCGAGGACCCCTCCTTCCGATCCAACTACGACGAGGAAACCGGCCAGACCATCATCGCCGGCATGGGCGAACTCCACCTCGAAATCATCAAGAACAAGCTCGTCCGCGACATGAAGGTCAACGTCGAGGTCGGCAAGCCGCGTGTCTCCTACCGAGAGGCCATCGCCGGACCGGCCAAGAACGTCCGCGGCCGGTTCGTCAAGCAGACCGGCGGGCGCGGCCAGTACGGCGACGTCATCATCAACCTCGAACCATGCACCCCAGAGCAAGCCAAGGCCGAGGGACTCGACTTCCGAGACTCCGTCGCCTTCGTCAACAAGATCATCGGCGGCTCCGTCCCCAAGGAATACATCCCCTCCGTCGAGGCCGGCATCCGCCAGACCGCCATCTCCGGCGTCACCGCCGGCTACCCCCTCATCAACATCAAGGTCGAACTCATCGACGGCTCCTACCACCAGGTGGACTCATCGCAGGTCGCCTTCGAGCAGGCCGCACGCCTCGCCCTCCGCGAGGCCGTCGCCAAGGCCGGAAGCCTCCTCCTCGAACCCATCATGAAGGTCGTCATCCTCACCCCCGAGGACTACGTCGGCAACGTCACCGGCGACATCTCCTCACGCCGAGGCATGATCGTCGACACCGAGGACCGCGACGGCGTCAAGGTCATCACCTGCGAAGTCCCCCTCTCCGAGATGTTCGGTTACACCACCGTCCTCCGCGGCCTCTCCCAGGGACGAGCCAGCAACACCATGGAGTTCCTCGCCTACCGGCCCATGCCCGCCAACATGGCCAAGGAAGTCCTCGCGGCAGGCTGACTCACGCGGCCTACCCGGGCCGAGCCGAAGCAGAGACGCCACGAGGCCGATACTGCGTACACTGGCGCGCTCCAACAGTGCCAGGGTGGAGCAGCGCGACGGAGACTCCCAATGCCCGACCGCTACCAGACCATCCTCCTCTTCGGCGCCCCCGGCGCGGGCAAGGGCACCCAGGGCAAGATCCTCGGCCTGATCCCCGGCTTCTACCACCTCTCCTGCGGCGAGGTCTTCCGCACGCTCGACATCCACTCCCCACTCGGAAGAATCTTCGTCGAGTACTCCTCCCGCGGCGAACTCGTCCCCGACGACGTCACCGTTCGCATGTGGAAGGAGAACCTCCACGCCCAGACCGTTCTCAGCCTCTACAAGCCGCACGTCGATCTCCTCGTCCTCGACGGCATCCCCCGCAACGTCAACCAGGCACAACTGATGGAGAAGCACATCAACGTGCTCGCCATCGTGCACCTGATCTGCTCCGACAAGGAGAAGATGATCGAGCGCCTCCGCCGCCGCGCCCTGAAGGAGAACCGCGCCGACGACGCCAAGGAGGAGGTCATCCGCCGCCGCTGGGAGGTCTACGAGGCCGAGACGCGCCCCGTCCTCGCGCACTACCCCAGGTCCGTCATCCACGACGTTGACGCGATGGGCTCCCCCGGCCGCGTCCTCCAGCGCGTCCTCGAAGTCGTCGTCCCCGTGCAGGAGAAGCACTTCTCCAACGCCCTCCAGTAGCAGCGCGCCTCCCGCGGTAAGATGCCGGCATGGCACGCCCACGCGCCTTCACCCTCATCGAACTGCTCGTCGTCATCGCCATCATCGCCCTGCTCGTCGGCATCCTGCTCCCCGCGCTCGGCGCGGCCAGGCAGACCGCACGCAACACGCTCTGCGGCTCGCGCACCGGCCAGATCAACCTCGCCATCGCCATGTATCTCCACGATCACCGCGAGCACCTGCCGCAGGTGCTCGTGCCCGGCTTCGACGGCGAGCCGACCGTCATCGGCACGCTCTTCGCCGGCAAGAAGGGCACGCTGCCCATGCTCCAGATCGACGAGTACGGCGCGGAACGCCGACCCCTCAACCGCTACCTCATCGACTGGACGCCCCCCCCCGACGACGCCGACACCGTCGCCGAGGTCGAGCCCTGCCGATCACCCGCCGACAAGGGCGCCGAGAACCTCCCCATCCCCGGCTTCGAGCGCTGCGAATCCATGTACGACCTGCTCGGCGCGAGCTACACCCTCAACGATCACGCCCCGGACACCAACCCCTGGGGCGACGACTACCCCACCCTCGTGCCTCCCAAGGGCGGACGCATGCCGCCGGTCCATGACACGACGAAGACCTGGGTCGTCGGCTCGCACCCCATCTACAACTACGACGACGGCGACGACCGCGGCCAGCGCTGGTACTCGCCCAAGGCCGTGCAGGCGACCCTCGGCTTCCTCGACGGCCACGTCCGCATCGCGCTGCCCGTTCCGCCCGACCGCCCCCACACCACCGACGACTTCACCTATCTCCCGCAGCCCAACTGGATGGACAGGTTCTGACGCGCGGTCAGCTGCCGGGCCGTGCCCCCGGCGGCGTCGCCCGCACAGGCGTCGTGTGCGCGCGGAACGAGAGTCGCTGATACGCACGATCCGGCGGCACCGGCGTCACGAACCACCCCCAGAATCCCGGCGACCCGTACGCACGCACCGTCGTCGGCGGGTGGAAGTGGAACGCGAACGGAATCACGCGGTCCAGCTCGTCGTGCGTGCCGAAATACCGCTGGTCCCGGTCCATGAAGTTCGGCGGCAGACGCGAAGACGAGCCGCGCATCGCCGCAGGGTCGACCGGAACCCAGCCGAACGTCCCGTTCGCTTCGTCGTAGAGCGCAAACTCCACCCACGCTCGCAGGTCCGGCACGCTCTTGGGCCGCTTCAGGTAGACCTGCTTGCCGGCCCGCGACTCCTGGTCGTACCCGATCACGATCCGCGCCGGCAGACCCGCTTTGCGGTACACGGCCGCCAGCAGGCACGCCATGTCGTACTCGCTCCCTCGCTTCTCCAGTGCGGTCAGCGGCGCGCCCTTCAAGTCAAGCCCCTCGATCATCCCCGTGCGGTCGAACGCCAGCCCGTCGCCGCTCAACTGCACGTGCTCCACCACCTTGGCCGCGAACCACTTCGCCAGCGTCACCGGCGCGATCGACTTCGGATCGCGCCCCTCGGTCCAGATCGCCACCAGGTCCGATACCGGCGCGGTGTCATACGGACGGCCGTCCGGACCGAAATCGATGAACATCTGCGGCGCGAATGTCGCGTGCGCCTCCGGCGGCCACGCCTCCTTCGGCCACGCCACCGCGCGCGCCCCACGCTCGTCGAACGTCGTCCGGTACGACGTCACAGGGATCACCACCTGCAGGCTCATCTCCCGGCCGTCGTACAGCGACGCCCCCTCCAGAGGTGGCATCACCCACTGGGCCCGCCACGTCCCCGAGTGCAGCACGTTCCCTCCAGCGTCCGCCGCGATGATCGCCGTCTCGCGCGTCACCTCGCGGTCCTGGAACTTCACCACGCCGCTGATCGCAGGCTGGATGCCGCTCGCAGACTCCACCGCGTCCATCACGCTCGACGCCGTCTCGGGAACCAGCGGCCACACGATCGTTGCGCTGCTGAACGTGAACCGATCGTTCTCCGGCGGCCGGCCTTCGATGTACCGCTTCCACGCCTCGATGTTCACGTCCACCGTCATCGTCCAACGCTTCGAGCGGTTCTCCTCACGCACGATGTACGGGCTGGGCTTCAAACGCACCGCCTGCGCCGCCGGCTGTGTGCCAGCAGGCGTCGTCACGGGTGTCGAGCCGCCCGGCGCAGGCGCCGGTTGGCCCTGCTGACGGTCGCGCGGTGTCGTGCGCCCCCCCTGCGCACATGCGCCTTCGCCAGCCATCCCCAACCCGATCAGCGCGGCGATCATCCCCGCCAACACTCGCCCTGCGTTCATCGCTCATCCTTTCGCTGGACCGCCCTCGCCCTCACAGTGGTACGGCCTTGCGCGCCCGAGGTTCCTCCTTCACCGGCCCGGCACGCCCAACGCCGCCCTTCCCTGCACGAACATCCTATGACCGTCCGCTAGAATCCCGCACAAGGAGCACTCCATGCCACCAGCCAGCGCGACGCGCACCGAACGGGACACCATGGGCGAGATGGCCGTTCCCGTCGATGCCCTCTACGGCGCTTCCACCCAGCGGGCCGTCCTCAACTTCCCGGTCTCGGGCCGACCCGTTCCAGCCGAGATCATCCACGCCTTCGCCCTCATCAAGGCCGCGTGCGCACGCGCCAACCGTCGCCTCGGACTCCTCGACGAACCGCGAGCAGAGTCCATCGTCGCCGCCTGCGCACAGATCGAACGCGGCCTCGCGGAACACGGCGGACTCGCACGGCATTTCCCCGTCGACGTCTTCCAGACAGGCTCCGGCACCAGCACCAACATGAACGTCAACGAGGTCGTAGCAAACCTCGTCTGTCTCGCCAGGGGCAAGCCCATCGGCTCCTCGAAGGATCCCGCCTATCTCCAAGCCGGCGGCGTACACCCCAACGACCACGTCAATATGGGGCAGTCTTCCAACGACACCTTCCCAACCGCGATGAACGTCGCCGCCGCGTTCGCGATCACCGCCAGACTCATTCCTGCCATGCACGCTCTCGCCGTCGAACTCGAGAAGAAGGCCCGCGAGTGGGACGGCATCGTCAAGATCGGCCGCACCCACCTTCAGGATGCGACCCCCATCCGCCTCGGGCAGGAGTTCTCCGGCTTCGCCGCCCAGGTCCGCCACGGCGTCGATCGCCTCGGCCGCGCCCTCGATTCGCTCGCGGAACTCGCCATCGGCGGCACCGCCGTCGGCACCGGCATCAACACCCACCCCGACTTCGCACGTCTCGTCGCCGCAGATCTCGCCGAACTCACCGGCGTTCCCTTCCGCGAAGCAGACAACCACTTCGAGGCACAGCACGCCCGCGACTCCATCGTCGAGACCTCCGGCCACCTCCGCACCATCGCCGTCAGCCTCAGCAAGATCGCCGGCGACGTCCGGCTCATGGGCTGCGGCCCGCGCTGCGGCATCGGCGAACTCCGCCTCCCCGCCGTCCAGCCCGGCTCATCCATCATGCCCGGCAAAGTGAACCCCGTCATCTGCGAGTCGCTCGTCATGGTCTGCTGCCGCGTCATCGGCAACGACGCCGCCATCGCCACCGCAGGTCTCGGCGGCGTCGGCGGCCTGCTCGACCTCCACGTCGCCATGCCCGTCATGGCCGATGCCCTCCTCGACTCCATCAACCTGCTCGCCAACGGCTGCGCGATGTTCACGGCCAACCTCCTCGCCGGCCTCCAACCCGACGAGGACCGCTGCCGCGAACTCATCGAGGGCAGCCTCGCCATGTGCACCAGTCTCGCGCCCGTCATCGGCTACGACAAGGCCGCCGCCCTCGCCAAGCAGGCGTACAAGGAAGGCAAGACCGTCCGCCAGCTCGCCCGCGAGCAGCACCTCCTCCCCGACGCCGACCTCGACCGCCTCCTCGACCCCATGAGCATGACCCGCCCCGGCTGAGCCGCCCGCCCGCACGATCCGAACCTCCGCGTGAGCCTGTTGTCATGCGACCGTCTTCCACCGCAACCCCCACACGCCGGAGAACCACAGCCAAACCCTTTGCGATGCGATCGATCGGCGATAACATCGTTCCCATGTTCCACCGAGTTGTCCCCGCTCTCGCCCTCACACTCCTCGGTACCTCGAGCGCATCCGCCGCCGACGGCCTGCGCGTCGCCACCTGGAACATCTCGTACTACTCCGGCGGGCGCACGTCGCACATCCAGACCTCCGTCTACGGCGTCTTCGAGGGCCGATCCTTCGCACCCGACGCCATCCTCCTCCAGGAGATGGTCAGCGAAGCCGCCGTCGCGCACATCGTCCTCGCCCTCAATACCGCGCCCGGGTCACCAGGCGACTGGGCGATGGCCCCCTTCATCGACGGCAACGATACCGACAACGCCTTCGTCTACCGTACCTCGAAACTTCACCTCCTCGACTCGGTCGTCGTCGCCGAGGGCGGCCCCCCCCCGAACCACCCGCGCGACGTGAACCGCTACGACGTGCGCCCCGTCGGCTACGAGTCCGACGCGACCATCGTCTCCCTCTACTCCTCCCACATGAAGGCAGGCACCTCCAGCCAGGATCAACAGCGACGCCTCCTCGAAGCCCAGGCCATCCGCGCCGACGCCGAGTCCCTCCCCGTAGACCGCCACTTCATCCTCGGCGGAGACTTCAACATCCAGTCCTCGAACCAGGCCGCCTATCAGGAACTCGTCGGCTCGCAGGCCAACAACGCCGGCCGCTTCTTTGATCCCATCGCCACTCCCGGCTCGTGGAACAACAACCCCAACTTCCGCTTCGTCCACACCCAGGACCCCGTCGGCCCGGGCGGCATGGACGACCGACACGACCAACTCCTCCTCTCGGCCACGCTCATCGACGGCCAGGGACTCGACTACATCGGCGACCCCGCCATGCCCTACTCCACCTTCACATGGAACGACCCGAACCACTCCTACCGCTCGTGGGGCAACGACGGCTCATCCTTCGACACCGTACTGCGAAGCGACGGCAACGAGATGGTCGGCCCCGCCATCGCCGACGCCCTGAAGGCCGTCGCCAACGGCGCGGGCCACCTGCCCGTCTTCCTCGACCTCCGCGTCCCCGCCCGCATCGTCGCGGACGGGCTGCTCGACTTCGGCACCGTCACTCAGGGCACGGACGCCTCACTGATCCTCACCGTCGGCAACGCCGGCGACACCGAACTCTGGGGCGAGGGCGGCATCGAGAACGCCGTCTACACACTCGCCGTCGCCCCCCCCTACGCCGCCCCCTTCGGCCCGCACGCCGACGCCCCCGGCGGCACGCTCAACCAGCACACCGTCACGCTCGACACCTCAAACGTCGGCTTCTTCGAGACCACCCTCGTCATCGCCTCCAACGACCCCGACATGCCCGAGTTCCACGTCGCCCTCATCGCGGATGTTGTCGAGGCCTGCCCCGCCGACTGGAACAACGACGGCACGGTCAACACCCTCGACGTCCTCCAGTTCCTCAACGCCTGGACCGCAGGCGACCCCGCCGCCGACCTCAACGGCGACACCGTCATCAACACCCTCGACGTCCTCGCCTTCCTCAACATCTTCGCAGCAGGCTGCGACTGACGCACGCAGCCTGCCCCCATCCGTTTCAGGCAGGTCCGTCTCGTCCGAGGTACACTCCTCCCCGCCAAACCCCCGGCCGACGTGCCGGGGGCGTCATGCCATCACCGGGGATACCGCATGAGCCTGAACAAGTACCTTGTCGAGTTCATCGGCACGTTCTTCCTCGTCCTCACCGTCGGATGCACCGTCCTACAGGACGCGCCGGGCGTCATCGCCCCGCTCGCCATCGGCGGCGCGCTCATGGTCATGGTCTTCGCGGGCGGGCACGTCTCCGGGGGGCACTACAACCCCGCGGTTACGCTCGCCGTCCTCATGCGCGGCCGATGCTCGCGCAACGATGCGATGCTCTACATGGTCGCCCAGCTGCTCGCTGCGGGTGCCGCGGCTCTCGCGGCGACGTTCCTCACCGGCCGCACCGGCATGCCCATGACGATCGAGGGCGTCCCCGCCGCGCTTCTCGCCGAGTTCCTCTTCACCTTCGCACTCGCCTGGGTTGTCCTGAACACGGCCACCGCCAAGGGCACCGCGAACAACTCCTTCTACGGCCTGGCCATCGGCGGCACGGTGATGGTCGGCGCGTTCGCCGTCGGCGGCATCTCGGGCGGCGCCTTCAACCCCGCCGTCGCCCTCGGTGCCTGCCTGATGAAACTCGTCTCCTTCTCCGATGTCTGGGTCCACTTTGCCGCCGATTTCGCCGGCGGGGCTGTGGCCGCCGTCGCCTTCAAGGCCGTCAACCGCGACGACAAGTAACCCCGACCCAGGCTCCTCGCACGCCCCCCCCACCGCCCGGTCCCGACCCGCTATAGTGGCTGCCACGCCGACGCCCGCGGTCGGCCAGGAGGATCGAACCCATGGCCGAGAAGGCCCCCCCCGCCAAGGTCGCCGAGCAGCTCGCCGCCTTCTACAAGCGCAACGGCTATGTCCGCAAGCAGAACACCAAACGCCTCGACAAAGAGGGCTACATGGGGTACAAGAAGGGCGACGAGGTACGCCTCGTCGTCGCTACAAAGGCGGAACTGGCAACCGTCAAGAGACTCCTCAAGGCCGCCGGCATCAAGCACGGCAAGCCCTTCGCCAAGGCTCAGCAGATCGCCGTTCCCATCTACGGCCGATACCAGGTCGCACAGTTCCTCAAACTCATCGGCAGCCGCGGCTGACCGCGATTCGCAACCCAAGCATCAACCCCCGCCAAGACGCGCGGTCATCTCCTTCGCCCCGGCGTGCCCGAGTTCAGCCGCACGCCGCGCGAACCGCAGCGCGCCGTCCATCTCCTCCGCTCGTTCCAGCCACGTCGCAGCCTCGAACGCGAGTTCCGCGTCGCCCGGCGTCGCATCCGACGCCTGCGCAAACTCCCGCGCAGCGTCGCCGGGCCTCCCGAGCAACCCGTAGCACTCCCCCATCAGTCGCAGCACCGGCAGCGAGCGCACGTCCGCCCCCTCGACACCGCGCAGCGTGAGCAGCGCCCGCTCCGGCTCACCCAGTCTGTTCAGTGCGCGCGCCTCCACCACGCGCCACGCCGTCACGCGCGGCTCGATCTCCCGCGCCCGAACCACGTGCTGCAATGCCAGGTCCGGCTTGTTCTCGCGCAGCGCGATCTCCGCCAGCGTCCCCCATACCACCGCACGCCCCTCATCCAGCCGCGCCGTCAGCAGCAGGTTCACCTTCGCACGCTGCACGTCCCCCTGTCGCAACTGCACCTGCGCCAGATACAGCGGGTAGTCCGCCTTCGTCGGGTCGGCCGCCTGCGCCGCCGAGAAATGCTCCACCGCACGATCCGGCAGCCCCGCCATGCTCGCCACCGTTCCCGCCGCGAAGTGCACCGCCGCGCCGTCCGCGCCGCTCGCCAGCGCGGCCTCGTACTCCCTATACGCCGCTCCCGGCCGGCCCAACGCAACCAGTACCTCCCCGAACGCCAGCCGCAGGTCCGGGTTCGCTGGGTGCTCGCGCACCGCTGCCGACAGCACCGCCTCCGCTTTCGCACGTTCTCCAGCCTGTACGTAGTCCGCCGCCGCCCGCAGCACGCCCTCCACCGTGCGAGCCGCACCGGGTCGATCACCCTCCGCCCCAGCCGACGATGGCCGCCGCACGACCACCGCGGTCACGAACACCGCCAGTGCGAGCACGAACAGCCCCGCCAGCACCCACGATCCACGCCCGCCTCTCGCCCCGTCGTCCGATGCCTCGCTCATGCCGATAGCGTATCGGCACGCTTAGACTGCTGGCTCCATGACCGATCCGAACGCCTCCCTCCCATCCCCGCTGCCGACACGCTACCTCCCCGCCGAGCACGAGGACCGCATCCGCACGCGCTGGGACGAGGCCGCCGCGTTCCACGCCGACCCCCGGCGCGTCCTCGAAGGCCGCGCCGCCCCGTACTGCATCCTCATCCCCCCGCCAAACGTCACCGCCGCCCTGCACCTCGGCCACGCCCTGAACAACTCCCTGCAGGACGTCCTCTGCCGCGCCCACCGCATGATGGGCTTCGAGACGCTCTGGATGCCGGGCACCGACCACGCCGGCATTGCCACGCAGACCGTCGTCGAGAAGCGCGTCTTGGCCGAAGAAGGCAAGCGCCGCACCGACTTCACTCGCGAGGAGTTCGTCGCGAAGATCCAGGCCTTCAAGGACGAGTACGAGGCAACCATCACCGACCAACTGAAGCGCATCGGCTGTTCCTGCGACTGGCAGCGACAGCGATTCACCATGGACGAGGTCTGCGCCCGCGCCGTCCGCGAGGCCTTCTTCCGCCTCTTCCGCGACGGCCTCATCTACCGCGGCAAGCGACTCGTCAACTGGGATCCCGTCACGCAGACCGCCCTCGCCGACGACGAGGTCGAGATGGAAGAGGTGGACGGCCACTTCTACTACCTTCGCTATCCCCTCGTCCACAAGCCCGCCAACCCCGCCGACCCGCGCGACGCGCAGGAGGTCACCTGGGGCGAACTCGCCGCACGCGGCTACCCCGGCGCGGACGCGCACGAACCCGACGACAACGCCTGGCTCACCGTCGCAACCACACGCCCCGAAACCTACCTCGGCGACACCGCCGTCGCCGTGAACCCCAAAGACCCACGCGCCATCCCTCTCCGTGGCCTCTTCGTGCAACTCCCCCTCGTCGGCCGCATCATCCCCATCGTCGAAGACGACTACGTCGTCATGGCTGACGCGAAAAGCGAAGACGCCAAGGCCCGCTTCGCCACCGGCTTCCTCAAGGTCACGCCCGCCCACGACCCCAACGACTACGAGATCGGCCGCCGCCACGACCTCCCCATCATCAACGTCATGGCCCCCGACGCCTCCATCAGCGACAGGCACGGCTGGAGCGATGTGGGCGACGCCGCCGTCTTCCTCGGCAAGTCACGCGAAGAAGCACGCGACCTCGTCGTCCGTGAGTTCCACGCCCGCGGCCTGCTCGAACGCACCGTCCCCTACCGCCATGCCGTCGGCCACTCATACCGCAGCCACGTCCCCGTCGAGCCGTACCTGAGCGACCAGTGGTACGTCAAGGTCACCGACGACAGTCTCCGCGGCGCGGCCCTCCGCGCCATGGCGCCCGACCAGCGCACGACGAACATTTGTTCATCGTCGGACGATACACTCCGCTTTCACCCCGACCGCTACGCCAGAACCTTCGAGCACTGGCACGAGAACCTCCGCGACTGGTGCATCAGCCGACAACTCTGGTGGGGACACCGCATCCCGGTATGGCACCGCCGGATGACGATCAAGCGGGGCGACTCCGCCGAGGCGGGCGAGTTCGGCGCGTGCGGGCTTGATCACCTGGCGCGTGGTGAATACGAGCACGGCGCACTCCGTGCCCGAGACGAAACCGGCGACGAAGTCGATCCCCGGGAGGTGCTGCGCCGCGACCGGGAGAAGGACCGCACGTTTGACCTCTTTGTGTGCTACGACGGATCCGACCCACGCGACGCACAACGCCTCGTGGAAGCGGGCTTCACACAGGATCCCGACGTCCTTGACACCTGGTTCTCCTCTGCCCTCTGGCCGCTCTCCACCATGGGCTGGCCCGATGCCGACGCCGCCGCACGCGACACGGGCATCGCCGATTTCCCCTCCCTTCTCCCCGCCTTCAACCCCACCGACGTTCTCTGCACCGGCCGCGACATCATCACCCTCTGGGTCTCGCGCATGGTCATGTTCAACCGCTACTTCCTTGACGAAGGCGCTGGCACAGGCCCACTCCCCTTCCGCGACGTCTATATCCACCCCATCATCCAGGACGGCCACGGCCAGCGCATGAGCAAAAGCCTCGGCAACGGCGTCAACCCCCTCGACATCGTTCACTCCCACGGCGCGGACGCACTCCGCCTCGTCCTCTGCCAGGCCGCTACCGCCACGCAGGACGTCCGCATGCCCGTGGACCTCGTCTGCCCGCACTGCGCGCACACCTTCGAACCCGCCTGGACCACCACCCCCGCCGGCCACCGCGTCGCGGCGCCGCACCAGACCTGCCCCGCCTGTTCGAAGAAGATGGTCACCTCCTACGGCGTCGCCGGCGGGCACGCGAAACCGACCGCCGACGCTCCGCTCGCCATGAACTCCTCCACACGCTTCGACGCCGGCCGCAACTTCTGCAACAAACTCTGGAACGCTTCGCGCTTCGCCCTGAGCATCCTCGAAAAACCCGGCGAACACGACACCGGCGAATCCGTCGCCCGCGCCTCGCTCTCGCTCGTCGATCGCTGGATGCTCTCTCGCCTCGATAGCGCCGTCCACGCCTGCGAGCAGGCCATCGCCGGCTACCAGTTCGCCGCATATGCACAGGCCGCCTACGACCTGCTCTGGCGCGACTTCTGCGACTGGTACCTCGAAGCCATCAAGCCCACCGTCGCCGCGAGCCGCGCCCAGCGCTCCGTCCTCGCGCACGTCTTCGAGGCCACGCTCCGAATCCTTCACCCGATGATCCCCTTCGTCACCGAAGCCATCTTCGAGCGCGCCAGCGCAGTCGGCGCCGATCCGCTCGAAGGCGTCACGCTCGCGCCCGCACGCAAGGGCGGCCTGCTCGCCACCGCCGGCTGGCCCATCCTCGACGACGACCTGCACGATGAGTCCGCCGAACGCGAGTTCGAACGCATCCGCGCCCTCATCACGGCCATCCGCGACGTACGTTCGCAGCATCAGACCCCGCCCAAGCGCCGCATCCGCCTCCACGCCCCCGCCGACATCGTCCGCCTCCTCGCGAGCACGGAGCCGATCGTCCAGACGCTCGCCGGCCTCCACACCGTCACCGCCGACGCGCCCGACGGCCCCTCCGTCTCGTTCCGCTTCGAAGGTCACGAACTCCGCCTCGGCGACCTCGCCGACGCAGTGGACGCCGGAGCGGAACGCGAACGCCTCTCGAAGCGCATCGCCGATCTCGACCGCTCGATCGGCGCGCTCGAACAACGCCTCGCCAACCCCGGCTACACCGACCGCGCCCCGGCACACCTCGTCCAGCAGACCCGCGACCAGCTCGACCGTGCCCGCGCCGAACGCGACGCCGCGGCCGGCTTGCTGGAGGCCCTCCCGTGAACCGGGCGATCGCGCTCGGCCTCCTGCTGCTTCTCCCCGCCTGCGCGTCCTCTCCCTCGCTCCGCGCCAACCGCGCCGCTCCGTCCCCCGGCGTCGTCGGCGCGGCGTCCACGACCTCGCCCGCCCTCGCCGTCGAGCCGTGGACCTTCAACGGCCGCGTCGGTCAGGCCATCACCACGCCGTCCTACCGCATCTTCACCACGCAGCGCGACACGCCCCTCGCCGACCGCCTCCCCGGATTCATGGAAGCCTCCCTCGCCAACTACACCACGGCAATCGCGCCGCTCCCCCCCCCTCGACGCCGGCTGGATTTCTACGTCCTCTCCAACCGCGCCGAATGGGCACGCCTCACCCGCGACCTGCTCGGCGAGGAGCGCGCCTCACGCTACCTCCACATCGAACGCGGCGGATTCTCCGACGACGCCCGCGCCGTCCTCTTCAACATCGGCCTGCACGACACCCTCGCCATCGCCGCCCACGAAGGCTGGCACCAGTACACCCAGTCCGCCTTCGCCGAGCCGCTCCCCGCCTGGCTCGACGAGGGACTCGCCGCCTGGATGGAGGGATTCCGCTGGGACGCCAGGCGACCCGACCAGCCGCTCTTCCTCCCGTGGGCGAACATCGAGCGCTTCGACCACCTGCGCGCCGCCTGGGCACGCGGCCAGACCGTCCCCCTCCAGACGCTGCTCGAATCCCGCCCTGAAGACCTCATCCGCGCCTCATCCGACGGCACGCTCACCTACTACTCGCAGGTCTGGGCACTCGCCCACTTCCTCAACGAGGGCGATGAAGGCCGATACCGCAATGCCATGCGCCGTCTCCTCCTCGACGCCGCCGAGGGCCGCATGCGCCGTGCCGTGCAGGCGCACCTCGGCCAACGCGCCGCTCGATCAGCCGTCATGCGCCGAACCGGCCCCGAAGTCTTCCTGACCTACTTCGACGACGACCTCGACGCCGTCTCCCGACGCTACGCCGACTTCATCGACCGCCTCGTCGCCACAGGCGCGAAGGACCGCATCATCGCGGGTCGGTCCCCCGTCGAGCCGTAAGCCGACGAGCGAACAAGCATACGGGCGACCCGCCCACGCGAGCCGCCCGTTCGGTATGCTCCATCTGTTCCGCGCGGCTTAACGCCGGCGGCGCATCCCCACGACCCCCGCCACGCCCAGCAGCGCGAACGCGCCCGGCGCGGGCACCTCGTAGGCACGCCAGCGGCCGTGCTCGAGATCCAACTCGAACCGCACCGGCAACGCTCCACCGACCGTGATCGAGTTGTTCGCGGCCGAGTTCCCGAAGTCGTCCCCGATCGAATAGCCCCAGTCGCCCACGCGACGGAACTTGAACTCGTACGTGCCCGCGCCAAGCGAGAAGTCCGCGCTGTGCAGGCCCCCGCCCTGATCCACGAGCTCCCACCCCGCCCCGCCGCCCCATCCGTTCATCTCGCCGACCAGTTCCCATCCGAACAACCCAGAGTCCGCCCACCCGAGACGCCACTTGCCCTCGGGGGACCACCCGTCGCCGTGCGTGTTGGTGTCGTACAGGAACACCGTCAACTCTCCGTTCGCATCCGCCACGTATCGCGCGTTGCTCCCGGGCGCGTTCATGGACCAGTCGTCCACGGTCGCCTTGAACTCGTACCCCTGTCCGGGGTTCAGCCCCGTCACCGTGTACTTCCAGGCGTTCGATCCGATCTGCGTCATCGCATCGGTGCTGTTCGACCAGCCGTTGAACTCCCCACGCACGTAGTACGGCTGGGCGATCGCCGCGCCGGCCACCACGCCGGCGCACACGAACGAAACCGCGAAAGCCTTCATGTCCCATCTCCTCATCGGCACGCGCACCGCGCTTTTGCGCCGCACCGCTGCTCCGACTCATCGCACGCCGATGCGGCCCGGATTCCAACCCGAGTATAAGCCCTCGCGGCGTCCCGGCACAAGGCTTCGAGACACACACCATCAGGTCGCTGTCAATCTGGGAGGTCTGGCTTCGTCTGCGCGCCCGCCGCGGTCGCCAGCCCTACTCCCCCCGAACTCTCACGCGGTTCACCCAGGTAGATCAGCGACCGCTCCAGCACCCGCCGCGCCACGGGCCCCGCCACCCACGAGCCGTAGTGCTGCCGCTTGCGGATCGTCTCCGGCCCCGGGTCGTCGATCACCACGAGTGCCACCAGCCGGGGCCGCTCGTACGGCGCGCCCGCCACGAAACTCGAGTTGTACTGGTTGTCGTAGTACCCCGTCGAACCAGGCGGACGACGCTTCCCCTCCGGCGCCTTGCCCAGCGGAATCTCGGCCGTCCCCGACTTGCCCCACATCGGGTATCGCCACTCGCTCTCGCTCGGGTCGGCCTTCGCCATGTTCTGCTCGACTTTCTCCGCCATCCGACGCAAAACCATCCGCGTGTGCGCCGCGACCTCCGGCGAGAGCACACGCTGCCGAAGCGCAACCGCCGGATCGCCGGGCTCCGGCGCGGTCAGCCTCACCTGCGGCAGCGTCGCCGCCAGTTCCCCAGTCCGCGCGAACACGCTGAACGCCCGCACCATCTGCACCGGCGTCACCGCGACTTCGTGCCCGAACGCCACCGACGTGTGTGTGTACTTCGTCCACTGCCGCTCGGACGTGATGATCCCTGCCGCCTCGCCCGGCAGACCGATCCCCGTCGCCCTCCCGAACCCGAACCGCGTCAGCCCGTCGCGCAACTGCCGGTGCCCGACCCGCTCCGTCACCTTCACCATGCCGATGTTCGACGAGTTCATCAGCACGTCTTCCCACGTCATCGACGCCCGCCGTGTCACGTCCGCGATCGGTCGCCCGTACGACGTGCGCCACTGCCCGCCCTCGGTGTCGATCACCTCGTCGTACTTCGCCGCACCCGCCTCGCTCACCACCGCCCATACGAACGCCTTGAACGTCGATCCCGGCTCGTAGATGTCCTCCACGCACCGGTTCCGACCCAATGCAGGATGCACCTCCCGACCCGGATCCGCTGGGATCGTCCGGTATCGCACGCCCGCCGACGGGTCATAGCGCGGCGGCGTCGGCACGCCCGGTTCAGTCTTGGCCGGCCACCACGGGAACTCCGCCAGCCCCGGCATCTCCCGGATCAGGTCCACCATCGCCAGGATTTCACCCGTCGCCGGGTCAGCGAGCACGAGCCGCCCGCCCGCCGCGTCCGCGTCGAGCACGCCGCGCTCCAGTTCCTCCGTCGCAATCCGCTGCAACTCGACGTCGATCGACAGACGCCGGTCGCGCCCGTGCTCCGCGGGCGACCACTGCCCACGCTCGATCCACAGCGGCCGACCCCACGCGTCGCGCGCATATCTCGCTTGCCCATCGCGCGCCGCCAGCTCCTTCTCCATCGTCAGTTCCGCGCCGAGCAGCCCCGTGTGCTCAAAGCCAACCTTGCCGACGATCGACGCTGCGATCTCGCCGCCCGCGTATTCGCGCACCGGACGCCGCTCCACGTGCACGCCCGCCAGCCCCAGACGCCGAATCTCGTCCAGCTGCGCATCGCTCAGCACGCCCCCGATCGGCACGTACCGAACCAACGGCTTCGGTGCCTCCCCCTGCTCCTCCTCTTCTCCTGCTTGGGACGGCGCCTTTTCAGACATCGTCTCCCCCTCTCCTGCACCTCCCACACCAAACACCACCGACAGCACGCCTCTTACCCTTCCCTTCCGCTCCGCCTCAGGCCCGCGCGCCGCCTCCAGCGCAGCCGCCCGCTCCCGATTGATCGCCATCGCCCGCACGATCCGCCGTCCGACTTCTTCTGCGGGCATACCCGTCGCCTCCGCCAGCGCGACGATCGCCTCGTCCGGCGGCGACGCGAACCGCGTCGGATCCACGAACACCCGGTACCCGATCCGCGTCGTCGAGAGCAGCCGTCCGCGCCGATCCAGCAACTCCCCCCGATATCCCACGACCGGCCTCGTCGCCAGCCGCTCCGAGACGTACATCGCCAGGTCTTGGCCCGGCCGCAACTGCAACTGCGCCACGCGACACAGCATCACCGCCAGCGCAAGCACGACGAAGCCGATCACCACCACCGCAACGCGATCCGCCCTTTCCGTCCCGGCCATCTCGCGGCTTGGCCTGCCTCGTCCGAGCCTCATCGCTCCTCTCCCTGTGCCAGCGCAGGCCCGTCCAGCCACAGCCATGCCGTCTGCTCGGGCAGGATCGGCTCAAACCCCCCGAAGTCCGACTCCAACTCCTCCGCCATCCGACGGACCTGCTCGGGTGAGACCAGCCGACCGATCTCCGCCCGCCTCAACGCGACCCGTTCGTCGAGCGCACGTACGCGCAACCGCGCCTCGGCCAGGTCGTGCGCCGCCTGCAGCCTCGCCTGCCGCATCGCCAGCAGCGTGCAGGCACACACGCCCACCGCTACGATCACGGCCGCCAGTTTCGCAAACATGCCCGCGCCCCGTTCGCTCGCGTCACCTCGCAGGGATCGTCAGCACCATGCCCACGCGGATGTCGTCCGGGTCGTCGATGCGCCCCTTGTTCGCCGCGAGCAGGTCCGACATCCGACGCGACGAGCCGAGCGTCCGCTGCGCGATCTCGCCCAGCGTGTCGCCCTTGCGCACCGTGTACGTCGTCGGCCCAGGACGCTGAGGCTCGGGCACGTGCGGCGTCGCCTCACGCGGCCGCGGCTCGGTCTGCGGCCTCGCCCGCGGCGTCTCCGGCGCGACCGTCGCCGCCACCCCCGGGATCTCAAGCCGAACGCCCTCACGCACCGTGCCGTCCGCCGACACCTTCCCCCGGTTGTGCTCCGCGATCCGCCTCCACTGGTTCCCGTCGCCGTAGTACCGCTTCGCAATCCCGAACAGCGACTCGCCCTTGGCCACGAAGTGAACCTGCAGCGGCGCAATGGGCGACTGCGGCGTGCCCGCGGGCTTCGCCTCCTGCGACGAGTGGTTCACCGCCGCTGGCAGGTGGATCACGCCGTTACGAATCTGCCCCCCGTAGTCCTTCACCACGTCCAGCAGCGACCGCCCCTCATCGCCCGTCGCCGGACCCTGCGCCAACGCGGTGCCGAGACCCGTGCGACCCGTCCCCTGCTCGAACACGAACGGCTCGACCGCCGGCACTTCCACCACCGGCGTCGGAGTCGGCGCGGGCACGTGCGTCGGCGGCGTCCACTCCGAATCCGGCAGCGTCGCGCCAGGCCCCAGCGCAAGCAGCCCCGGATCATCACCCGCCGGGTCGTTCAACTCCAAGTGCCGCGCACGCGACAGATGGTCGCTGATGAGCACCCCCACCACCAGCACGAGGGCGAACCCGACGATCAGGGCGATCTTGTTTTCTCTGGTCACGTGCGCGTCCTTGCCTTCGGTCCCGAACCCATCCTCGCCGGCCGCCGATCCGTGGCGCCCGACGCGGCCGACAGTCTACCTGCGCCTGTCATCCCCCGCCGCGCCCCCGATCGCAATCGCCCGGACTTTCGCCGATCGCGCCCGCGGGTTCGCCTCGACCTCCGCATCGCCAGGCCCCACGTGCCCGCGCGTCAGCGAGCACGCCAGCCCGCGATCCACCAGGCTCGCAAACGCCCGCTTCACCGGCCGATCCTCGAGCGAGTGGAACGAGATCACCGCCACACGACCTCCCGGCGCAAGCCATGACGCCGACCCCGCCGCGACCGACTGTGCCGCACGCTCGACCGCGCGCAGCAATCCATGAAGCGAACCCAGCTCGTCATTCACTGCGATCCGCAGCGCCTGGAAAGTCCGTGTCGCGGGGTCGATCCCGCCACCGCTCCGGCCGCACACCGACCGCACGATCCCGGCCAGACGCTGCGTCGTGGAGATCGGCTCGACCGCGCGCTCCGCGACAAGTTTTCGAGCGATGCGCCCGGCCTCGCGCTCCTCCCCGTATTCCCGCAGGATCGACGCCAGCTCGTCCTCCGGAAGCCCGTTCACCAGCTCCGCCGCCGACGACCCCACCGATGCGTCGTACCGCATGTCCAGCGGCCCCTCTCGCATGAACGAAAAGCCCCGCGACGCGTCCTCCACCTGAACCGACGCGAACCCCAAGTCCGCGAGGACCGCGTCCGCCGCCAGCCCTTCCGCTTCCATCCGCCGGGGCAACTCGGCGAAGTTGCCCTGGAACCGCACCACCCGCGGTACCCCGCCCCCGTCCCCCCCGCACACCTTCCGCACCGCCCCCGCCGCACGCTCAAGGTTTCCCGCGTCGAGATCGTTGAGCACCACCGTCCCTCGCAGCCCCACCCGACGCGCTGCCTCCACCGCGTGCCCCCCAAGCCCGGCCGTGCAGTCCGCGTAGACCTCCCCCGGCCGAAGCCCGAGCAGCCCCATCACCTCCGCCACCATCACCGGCACGTGCCCGCCCATGCCGGGAGCCTACGGAAGCAGAACGCGAAGGATGCGGGGAGGAGCACGGAGGTCGCGGAGAGAAGAACTGGGTCTGCTTCGATGGGTTCCACGATGTCATGGACTCCAGAGCCAGGATTATCTGAGCCGGGGACTTCAGTCCCCGCTCCGTCTCGCGCCCGTCCCCCTCCCCAATCTCCCCCTCCGCGTTCTCCGCATTCCTCTCCGCTACCTCCGCGTTCTCCCAAGGCACCGCCCGCCTCGGTTGTACACTCCCCCGATGCATAGCCTCCTCGCCCTGCTCGCCTGCCTGCTCGCCCTCGTCGGCTGCTCGCCGCTCTCCTTCACCGTCTCCCTCGACGGCTCAGGCGGCCGCCTCAACGAGCACACCACCCTCGCCGACCCCGGCAACCCCGCCACCAAGGTTGCCCTCATCGACCTCACCGGCCTCATTGCCGATCGGCCCCGCTTCTCCATCCTCGGCCGCGGCGAAAACCCCGTGGACGAGTTCCTCCTACGCCTCGACCGCGCTGCCGTCGATCCCGCCGTCCGCGCCGTCGTCGTCCGTATCAACTCGCCCGGCGGCTCCGTCACCGCCAGCGACGTCCTCCACGCCGAACTCCGCCGCTTCGCCGACGAGACCGGCAAGCCCGTCGTCGCCTCACTCGGCGAGGTCGCGGCCAGCGGCGGCTACTACGTCGCCCTCGCCGCCGACGAGATCGTCACGCACCCCACCGCCATCACCGGTTCCATCGGCGTCATCATCCCCACCGTCAACGTCAGCCAGGGACTCGCCAAGATCGGCATCCACTCGCGCTCCGTCACCAGCGGCCCCAACAAGGATCTCGCCAACCCTCTCGAACCCCCGCGCGAGCAGCACTACGCCATCCTCCAAGGCATGGTGGATGAGTTCTACGGCCGCTTCCGTTCGCTCGTCGTCGAGCGACGACCGGGCCTCGACGCCTCGCGCCTCGACACCATGACCGACGGCCGCATCTTCAGCGGCACGGACGCCGTCGCCGCCGGACTCGCCGACGCCGAGGGCGACGTCCGCGACGCCTTCGACACCGCGAAGCGCCTCGCCGGTGTCGACCGCGCCCGCCTCATCAAGTACGGCTACGCCCGCAAGGGAACGCCCGCCACCGCCTACTCACTCGCCGACGCCCCCCCCCTTCATCCCGCTCGCACCGACGACCGCTCCGGCGTCTCGATCGTCCAACTCAACCTCGGCGCGGGACTCGCCGCCGAGGTCGAACCGGGCCGACCGTACTACCTCTGGCTCCCCGACTTCCCGTGAGCCGACCATGCCCAGGCGCACGCCCGACCCAAACCGCATGATCCCCGTCGCGCACACGCCCGTCGAGTTCGAGGCCGAGCTCCTCGTCCACTCCCTCCGCGCCATGGGCGTCGCGGCAACCGTCACCGGCGGCTTCGGCCAGGTCATCCCCATCGCCGGCATCGCCACGCCCCTCTCCGTCATGGTCCGCGCCGCCGACCACGCCCGCGCCCGCGCCATGCTCGCCGAGATCGCCGCCCAGGCCGCACGCCGCCGCGACGAGCAGGGCCTGCCGCCCGTCTGCCCGGTCTGCGGCTACGACCTCTCCGGGCTGCCCGACGGCACCCCCTGCCCCGAATGCGGCGCGGACGCCGACGCCCTCGTATCCGGCGCGATGGGCGCTGTCCAGTGGACGCTCGCCCCCCCCCTCGAACGCCTCGAAGGCTCCACCGCGGGCCACGTCATCGCCTGGGCCGTCATCGGCCTCGTCGTCGCCGTGCTGGTCGTCGGCATCGGCGCGGCCATCCTCGACCTCTTCGGCCTGATCTGATCACGCCGGCGCGGGGAAGCCGTCGCGCGTGAACCGCCCGTCCCCGTGGAACACCTCGCCCTCGGCCTCGATCGTCCAGCCAGACCACGAGTTAGAGCAACCGATGGCCACCTCGCTCGTCTGGACCGTTGCTGCCGTTGCACGCGGAATACACGCTGTTGGGGCATCGGACACCATCCCCGATGCCCTCAGCGCGATATGACGATCCTACCAGGCAGTAGTACCATACGCCGATATACGTTAGCGTTTTGTTTGCATTCAACTGCCCCCGCTGGCCGACTGACCGTCCGAAAAGAACCCAAAGCTATTGATACGATGACCTCATTCTGGCAACATGGATAATGTCAATCTGGGAGAACGATCATGTCGAAGCTCGGTGCTTGGTGGATTCTCGTCGTTGGTATCGTGCTGCTGCTCGCGTCCGTCGTCATGGGAAGCGATTCCCTCATGGCTCCCTGTTCCTGTGGAGGCTACTCATGCGGCGGATTCACGCCTGGCGGATGTCAGGGCAGCTGCGCCTGCTGTGGACCTGTTGGCGGTCCGCGTACATGCACCTGCTGCAACCTTCAGTACGATTGCGACAATCCGCCCGCTGGCCAGCACTGCATCTTCACCTCGTGAACTGCTCGAGTCATGAGCATTGAACCGGCCAATGAACCCACCCATCGCCGACGCTGGGGGCTTCTCCTAGCAGCACTAGTCGCCCTAGCCGTTGCAAGTATCGCGTTTCTGCGTGCCATCCAGCACCGCCATGCCGTTGCGGAATCACGCCGTACGCACGAACGAGAGATCCGGGAAGCGATCGATCTCGGCCAAGAAAACTATCGTCGGATTACGATGGCGCCTTTTCGGGACTTTCCAACCGCCTCAAGCGTTCGCCCCCACCTCGCGAATCTCGCACTACCGCCCGGTGACGACCTTGCTGCGGCTGACAACGACACGCTTCGTCTCATCAATCTCACAGGCGACACTATTTACTTCCGGCTGATCCAGCAGTCTCCCGAGGCATACAGGGCATGGCGAGAATCCTCGGGCTATGTCTTCCGCGACGCCGCCGCCATGCGTCGGGAATTGGTTCCGCAAGACTACGAGTTTCTCTTTCAGGAATCCTATCCCGGCGACGATCATATTGTGTCCGTGTTTGATCGCCTTTGGACTGTCGCCCGAGACCGATTCAACGGCGCGGCAATGCCCGTTGCCCTTCCGGCGGAGGGGACCGGCTTGGCGATCGCGTTCGGACAGATCGAGTTCGGTCAGGAAATCCGCCTGCCCGTTCTTTCAGGCACGCTACCTGGGGATGTCTGGATGGGGCGCTCGCAGATCGGCTTCCGGAACTGGTGGTCCGACCCAGAAGGCGGCGCGATGCAGGCTTTGCAACGCCATGGCCGCCTGCGCGTCGCCTTGGTCGGCGTGATCCTCGAGCTTCAGTCGGGGGAACGTTACCCGTTCTCCTTCCTATACTATCAGGTTCCGTCAGGCGAATGGTGGCTATGGAGAATGAACGTGCTGAATACGACCCCCGAGCGGGGAGTCATGTTCGAGCTGTGAAGCCCTGGAGATGCTAGCCCGCACAGTCATACTGATGGTTATCGCCGCAGCGTTTGCTCTAGCCGGCGTCTTGAAGGCAGTCACGCCGCAGCACGCCTCCGGCGTGCTGCTCTATCTCTTCCCCCCACTTTCATCCACTCCTGCCGTGGCCGACGCCGCAGTTGCGACACTAGCCGGGCTAGAAGTCAGCGTTGCGATCTTGGTCGTTGTCGGCCCCCATCACCTCCTCGGGCTGTGGATGGCTACCGTGATGCTGGCGCTGTTCACAGTTGTTCTCGGAATCCTTGCTGCGAGCAGCGGCGCTCCGAGTTGTGGGTGTTTCGGCGTACCCAAGGCCGAACCACGCTCCGAGGCTGCGGCAGGCATCTTGCGCAATCTCGGGCTGATCAGTTTCGCAGGCTGGAGCATCATCAAGGAGCGAGCATCGACAGACCGGCGGCGAGAAGCCTCGCCCGCAATCGGGAGCGTTTTACGGCAAGACGCTGGAGGCTTCACTCTCCTCGAGATGCTCGCCGTGATCGTCGTTGTAAGCCTGCTCATTGCCCTGGCGCTTCCGGCCCTTTCTCGCACCCTTGAGAACGCGCGGCTAGCCCGCAATCTCGAGACCGGGCGTCAGCTCAACACGGCTCTAGCGATGTACACCGCTGACCATCACGAGCGTTTCCCGTTCTTTGGAACACCCAAGAAGCCGTACGACCCGATTCGCATCAGGGACTTTGAGATCGACGGTCCCTTCTTTCTTACGCAACGCTGGTACTGGACGAGCGTTGTTGTGCCCGACTATTTCGGCGCTCATAGGAGCGCAATCGAGCCGCCAGGACGAGCGGAGTATCTTCGTGATTACCGCGGTTATCCCGAGTTCATCATCTCATCTCATTATCAGATCACTTCAACGGTGTTCGCCCGTCCCGCATTCTGGCGCGATGATGACGCCGTAGGACAACCTCTCCATCTATTGCAGCACGTACACCCTACGTTCCAGGCTCATCTTCGATATCCCTCGAACAAGGGCCTTCTCGTCTTCGACCTCGGAGGGCCAACGGGCGTGCCTCCGAGTGAGTTCACCCCGGTCGGCCTCGGCGACCTCTCAGCCAGACTTGTCGCGTGGAAACGGCTTGACCCCGCCCTTGCTGTACAGCGCCCGTGGGGTGCGGCAGGAATGAACATCGAATCGACACGCAACGGTCTTTCCGGAGCCGATTTCTGAACTACGAACTACGTCGTTACTCCCGCGAGGCCCCGATGACGAACGTGCCGTCCCTGTGGAACACCTCCCCGTCCGCCTCGATCGTCCCGCCCGTGCGCAGGTCGCACACCATGTCCCAATGCAACGCGGACTTGTTCGCGCTCCCGCTCTCCGGGTAGCCCGCCCCCACGGCCGCGTGGAACGTCCCGCCGATCTTCTCGTCGAAGAGCGTGTTGCGCGAGAACTCCTTGATGGCGTAGTTCGTCCCGATGGCGATCTCGCCCAGCGTGCGCGCCCCCTCGTCCTGGTCCAGCATCGCGATCAGGTACGCCTCGTTCTTCCTCGCCGAGGCATCCACCACGCGCCCGCCCCTGAACGCCAGCCGCACGCCCTCCACTTCGCGCCCGTGATACACCGCCGGGAACGTGTAGTTCACGTGCCCGTCCGCCCCCTGCGGCCCCGTGAACACCTCGCCGTCGGGAAAGTTCTCGTGCCCGGCGCAGTTGATCCACTTCGACCGCGACGGGTCCACGTTCACGCGCAGGTCCGTCCCGTCGTGCCCGTCGCCCGGCGGCACGCGGAACCGCAGTTCCCGCTTCGCGCCGAGGTACTCGCACACGCGCCGCTGCCGCTCGTGGATCGCCGTCCACGCCGCCACAGGGTCAGGCAGGTGCAGCAACCCCGCCTCGAACACGAACCGCTCGTACTGCGGCAGGCTCATCTCCGCATCCTGCGCGCTGGCGAGCGTCGGGTACTGCGTCCCCACCCACCGCAGTTTCCCCTCCGCGAACCGCGTCAGGAACCGGTCCATGTACCCCTTGCGCGACTGCTGCCGCTTCGCCAGCCGCCCCGCTTCGAATCGGCTCATCGACCGCGTGTTCACGTCCGCCCACAGCCCGATATGCACGTCCATCGTCTCCACGCGGTGCGCATCGAACGGGGAGACCCATCCCAACTGCTCCTCGCTCGCGTGCTCCATCAACACAACGTCCAGAGCGTCGCTCCGCGCCGCCCAGACCGGGTGCCCTCCCGTCCGCAGCACGGCCTCGAACACCGCCTCCACCAGCGGCAGCGCGGCCGGCTCCGAGTGCACGCTCACCACGTCCCCCCGCTTCACCCGCGTCGAATAGCGCACGAGAACGTCCGCGAGCCGATCCAGCCTCTGGTCACGCATGAGAACCTCCGGGAGCGAGTGTAGCAAAGAGCCAGATCCCCAAAGCGCCGAAGTGCCGACGGAACAAGCGGACAAACCCAAAGCGCGGTCTGTCTGCCCATGCCAGTCCGCCCTTGTCGCCCCCCTCTGCCGATCTGATGATCTGCTGCTCTACTTGTTGCCCCCTCTTTGGCCGTTTGGCCCTGTGCTCCCACTCCGCTCCTACACTCCCCCCAACCTCTAACCCCGGAGCCACCATGTCCAGCATCACGCGTTCCCTGACCGGCGGCGCGATCGTCGCGGCCGCGCTCCTCGCCGTAGGCCTTCGACCCGCAACGGGCACACTCTCCCCGACACCCGCAGGCGGTGCCGAAGTGCGCATCGCCACCGTCGACACGCTCAGCCTTCTCGAACGGCTCATGGAAACCGAGGCCTACCGCCTCGAACGCGAGCAGCACACCTCGTCATGGAACGACCAACTCAAGGCCATGAGCGAGAACATCCAGGCCCTCGAGGCACGCCTCATCGCCATGACCCCGCAGGATCCCGCCGCCCAGGATGTCTACGGCCAGTACCAGTCCCAGCAGCAGGCCATCCAGGAACTCCAGCAGCGCGCCTACGCCGACGTGGACGAGTTCAGCGCGCGCCAACTCGCCGACGGCTACCGCAAACTCCACGAAGCCTGCAACCGCGTCGCCACCGAACGCGGCTACACCCACGTCGTCAGCACGCGCCTCGCCATCGACGAACTCCGCGAAGTCGGCACGAACATCCTGCTCCAGGAAGTCATGATCCGACCGCTCCTCCGTGCACCGGCAGGCGACGACCTGACCGATGCCATCGCCGACGCCCTCCAACTGCCCGAAGCGGCCGACGCGGTGGGGCCGAATGCCGGCGAGGATGTTCCCGAGGGGCGCTGACCGTACGCCTCGGGTTCACCCCGCAACGCGCCAGTGTGCCGCGGTTGCGCACGCACCAACGTGCGCAGCCGCCAATCCATCCCGCCGTACTCGCGTAGAACCAGGGGAAACGGAGTTCCTGCCGCCTCGGCTCGCCCGCCATCCCGAGGCGGCTTCCCCTCTGCCTCGTCTCGCTCCACCCAAGAATCTGACCCGGACTGCACGAGGCTTTGCCCCGACGAACACGTGCTCCAGCCGATGCCATGAGCAGCCCTCAATCCGTCCGTGTCAGGCAAAAAGAACGCCCGGGCCTTTCGGCCCGGGCGTTGATGCTACCTAGGGGTCAGGTACGAACGAGGTAGCGTTGCCGTGCAGCCGTATCAGTCGGTGCAGGGCGGGTTGGTGTAGAGGTTGAGGAAGCAGATGAAGTCGAGCGAGTTGATGTTGGTGTCGCCGTTGCAGTCGGCCAGCGGGTTGTTCGAGGTGTAGAGGTTGAGGAAGCAGATGAAGTCGAGCGAGTTGATCGCGCCGTCGTTGTTGCAGTCGACGTAGCAGTCCTCGCTGCCGCCGGTGTTGCCCCAGAAGGCCATCATGTTGCAGAGCGGGTCGGGGCAGACTCCGAAGTCGTAGTAGTAGCACTCATCGGGCATCGTGTGGACGCCGTCGGTCGGGAAGTCGTCGTCGTGCTGCTGCGAGTCGTTGGTGCCGGGGCGCCCGGGGAGGCCGCCGTCATCGGAGGTGCCCCAGAGGCCGAAGTGGCAGTTGAAGGTAGCCAGGTAGAAGAACGCGCCGTCGAAGAAGTCCGACAGGAAGTAGACGTTCGAGCCGTCACCGCCCTTGACCAGGTTCCAGCCGTCCGGCGAGCCGTCGCCGAAGGAGAACTCGGAGTACCAGAAGCCGCGGGGCAGGACGCCGTAGTCAAAGACCCAGCCGTCCGCCGCAGCAACCGCGAGGTCGCACGCGAGCGAGATGAACTCATCGGAGGTCAGGATCGCGACGTAGGCCTGAGAGGTCATGCCCCACCAGAACACCCACGCGGCGCGGGCAGAGAAGTCCTCCAGCGCGTCCGACATGTCGTTGGCGGAGAAGGGGTTCACGTACACGGTGCCGAAGTACCAGCGGGAGCCCTCGCCGATGCCGCACTCAGGCCCACCGACCGGCGGGAAGCCGGACGCGCAGTTGTCGGTGGGCTGGACGGCGTCCCACAGGAGGTCGCAGACCTCATCAACGCGGCCGAACGAGGAGGCGTCGCGCCACTCGCCCATGATCTTCAGCTGGCCGTCCACGAGGGAGACCGGCGCCACGCGGACCGGCTTGACCATCCCGTCGATGGCCTTGGCCTGGGGCTGCGGCTTGTCACCGGCGATCGCGGCGCCGGCGAGACCCAGACACATCCCAGCACAGACAAACAGGTTTCTCGCCTTCATTGAGCAAACTCCTTCTTCGATGCAAAGGAACCAGACGCACTCTTGCCCCGATCACTCCGCGGGGCAAACGCGGAACACGCGATGAACCCGACACGGAACGACCGTGACGGGAGTACGACCACTATCGAAACAACCCGCGCGGCCACCGCGCGACCCGGCACTGAACATGGCATGGGCAGCCACCGTGGGCAACGAACCGTCTCCTTCCCCCGACGAGATCCGCGAGTCTCCAGCCTGCGAATCCCCTCCGACACGGGAGATGCCCCGATCGGAGTCTGCGAACACAACCTCTCCTATCCGGCATCTCGAACGAGCCACCGGCCTATGCGCAATATACACACCTTCGCCCGCAACGCAATAGGGGGACGGGCATTTTTCCGTGTATCCTCAGATTCTCCACAAAGTTCCGCCACGGCCAGAGTTAGCCCATCTTCACAGCCTGCGGCCAGCCTCAACAATCATCCTGTCGCATACCTAACACGCCGAGCCATCCACGCACTCAAGCCGAGCCAATGCCCGCAGAAGCAGGCTCCGGCGGGCGATGGGAACCCATCATGGCCACGAACGCATCAAACAGCCCCGCCGCATCATGCGGGCCGGGGGAAGCCTCCGGGTGGTACTGGACCGCGAATACCGGACGATCCGACAGCCGAAAACCAGCCACAGTGCCGTCGTTCAGGTGCCAGTGCGTCGCCTCCGCCCCGATCGCCCGCAACGATTCGGCATCCACCGCGAAGCCGTGGTTCTGGCTCGTGATCTCCACCCGGTCCGTCAGCCGGTCATGCACGGGCTGATTCGCTCCCCGGTGCCCGAACGGCAGCTTGTACGTCCTCGCCCCCAGCGCGAGCGCCAGCAACTGGTGCCCGAGGCAGATGCCGAACGTCGGAATCGGATCGCGCTCGTCCGGACCCACCAGGTCGCGCAGCGTCGCGATCGTCCGCTCCACCGCCGCCGGATCGCCCGGACCGTTCGACACGAACAGCCCGTCGGCCTTCCCCTCTGCGCGCAGCCGCCGAACGTCCTCCGGCGAAACATCGTGCGGCACCACCGTCACCTCGCACCCTCGCTGCGCCAGGTGCCGCAGGATGTTCCGCTTCGCCCCGCAGTCCAGCGCGAGCACCCGGTACGGCTTCGGTGAGCGTGCACCGCCCTCCGGCGCCCAGTCACCCAGCGTCTCCGCCCACCTCGCCGACGACGTGCAACCGACCCTCGGCACAAGGTTCTGCCCCGCCATCGACGGCGCGGTCCGTGCGGCCTCCACGAGTGCGGCATCGCCCAGGTCCTCGCGGTCGGTCATCGCGCCGGGCATCGCGCCGCGCGTCCGAATCCGCCGCGTCAGCGCCCGCGTGTCCGCGTCCGTCATCCCCAGCACGCCATGCCGCGCGAGCCACGACGAGAGGTCGTCCGTGGCCCTGAAGTTCGAGTGCCGCCGGGCAAGTTCGCGCACCACGAACCCCGCCACCTGCACTCGCCCAGACTCCACGTCCTGCTCGTTCACGCCCGTGTTGCCGATCAGCGGAAATGTCTGCACCAGGATCTGCCCGCTGTACGAGGGGTCCGTCAGCGACTCCTGGTATCCCGTCATCGCCGTGTTGAACACGACCTCCGCGACCGACAGCACGCCCCGACCGGCGGCCCCGAACGCTCGCCCACGAACGATCGAGCCGTCGGCAAGAGCGAGTCGGGCGGTACGCGGGCGTTGGTTCGGCATCGGTAGAGTGTACGCAGAATCATGGCCGAGACACTCTTCGGACGCGAGGAACGCGGACACCCGCGCGAGGGCGGGGTCTATGTGCGCGTCGCCGTCGAGCGCGGCATCGAGGGCGCGGGCGAACTGACCTACTGGTCGCCGCAGGTCGTCATCGTCGGCCAGCGCGTGAACGTCCCCCTCGGCCGAAAGGACAAGCCTGCCGGCGGCATTGTCGTCGCCGTAGGCGGCGAGGAACTGCTCGACGGGTTCGCCCCCGACCGTGTCAAGTCCCTCCTCGCCGCGGGCACCGCTCATCTGCCCGAACCCATGCTCGAACTCGGCCGATGGATGTCTCGCTATTACGTCTGCCCGCTCGGCATGGCACTCGCCACCATGATGCCTGCCGCGGTCAAACGCCGGGCAGGACGCAGGGTCGTCACGGAACTGACCCCCGCCGAGTCGCCGGAAACGCCCCCCGACTTGACGCCCTCGGCACGCCGCGCCTGGGAAGCCATCCGAGCGATGCCGCCCGGGGCGTTCCCGCTCTCGCCGCGCAACCTCGCCGCCCGGATCGGCGAGAAGACCCTGGGAGCCATCAACCGCCTCATCCGCGCCGGGCTGCTGCTCGAAGCCGACCGCGAGACCGTCCGAGAGGCCGGCCCGCCACGAAGTCTCTACGTCGAAGCAGACCACCCCGTCGAACTCACGCCGGCTCAGGATCGCATCGTGCAGGGCATCGGGGCAGGCATGGACGCGTTCGGCGTCCACCTCCTCCGCGGCGTCACCGGCAGCGGCAAGACCGAGATCTACCTCCGCCTCATCGACCGCGTGCTCCACATGAAAGGAAGCGCTCTCGTCCTCGTCCCTGAAATCTCGCTCACCCCGCAGACCGCGGCACGCTTCGAAGCACGCTTCCGCGAACACGGCGTCGTCACGCTCCACTCCGGCCTCAGCGCAACCCAGCGCCACGCCGCCTGGGCACGCGCTGCCTCAGGCTCCGCCCGCGTCGTCGTCGGGGCGCGGTCGGCCGTCTTCGCCCCGCTCTCCCGCCTCGCACTCATCGTCGTCGACGAAGAGCACGACGCCTCCTACAAGCAGGACCAGGTGCCTCGCTACAACGCGCGCGATGTCGCCGTCATGCGCGGACGGATCGAAAACTGCCCCGTCCTCCTCGGCAGCGCGACCCCCTCGCTCGAAAGCTGGGCAAACGCCAGGGCCGATCGCTACCGACTCTGGGAACTCCCCGATCGCGTCGGTGCCGGCAGCCTCCCGCCCGTCGAGATCGTGGACATGCGCGAAGAACGCCGCGCCCGCGCCGAACTCGGCGGCGACCGCGATGCCTCCCTCGGCCCAACGCTCCAGCACGCCATCGCCGAGACCCTGCGCGACAACGGGCAGGTCATCCTCCTCGTCAATCGCCGCGGTTTCGCCCACTACCTCGCCTGCCCCAACGCCAGGTGCGGCTGGGTGATGACCTGCGACCACTGCGACGCGGGCATGGTCCTGCACCTCGGCCGATCCCTCCCCAAGGGGGGGGTGGTCCGCTGCCACCATTGCCTCGCAGAGCAGCGCGTCCCCGCGGTCTGCCCCGTGTGCGGCCTGGCCGTCTCACGCCTCGGCGCGGGCACACAACGCCTCGAAGACGAACTTGCCCGCACCTTCGGCCCCGGAACCCTCGAACCCGGACGGACCATGCTCCGCATCGACTCCGACTCCATGCGCTCCGGCCGCGACTACGCAGACGCCCTCGCCCGCTTCGGCCGCGGCGAAGTCCGACTCCTCCTCGGAACCCAGATGATCGCCAAGGGCCTCGACTTCCCCGGCGTCACCCTCGTCGGTGTCGTCAGCGCGGATACCGCCCTCGCCATGCCCGACTTCCGTGCCGCCGAACGCACCTTCCAACTCGTCAGCCAGGTCGCCGGCCGCGCGGGTCGCGGCGAGCGACCGGGCCGCGTGATCGTACAGACCTGGGAGCCCAACGCCCCGCCCATCCGACACGCCGCCGCACACGACTACCCCGCCTTCGCCGAAGAGGAACTCCACCAGCGCGGCATCGCTCGCCTGCCACCAGCAACACGCATGGTTCGGATCGTCTGCCGCGACGAGGACTCGGCCAAGGCGGGCGAAGCGGCCCGCGCACTCGCCGACGCACTGCGCGAATCCGGCGGACGCTCGGTCCGCGTTGAAGGCCCGATGCCCTGCCCCATCTCGCGCATCGCAGGCCACTACCGCTTCGCCGTCGAGGCCTACGGCCCCACCGCTGCCTCCATCCAGTCCATGCTCGCCGCCGCACGCTCGGCAGGGCTGCTCCTCAGCGACGCAAAGACCGCCATCGACGTCGACCCCGTGGCGTTGATGTGAAGAACTGGATCAAGGCATCCGGCATCGAGGAATCCGCTCCCCCCGCGCGAACACCCCACTGCCATCCCGCCTCGATCCCTCTATCCTCCCGCATGATCGTCCACCTCAACGGGGAACTCCTGCCGCGCGAGCGCGCCGCCGTGAGCGTCTTCGATCGCGGCTTCCTCTTCGGTGATGGCGTCTACGAAGGCCTGCGGTCGTTCGACGGGTGGGTCATCGCCATGGACCGCCACGTCGCGCGCATCAGCCGGGGACTCGCCGAGGCTCGGATCGACTGGGATGCCTCCCCACTCCAACGATTGACGGACGAACTGCTCGCCGCCAACGGCATCCGGGACGCTTTCATCTACTGGCAGGTCACACGCGGCACGCCCGGACCAGACGACCCCGTCCGCACCCGCCTCCCGGCACGCCCGATGCGACCGACCGTGTTCGGCTACTGCGTCCCGACCCCGGGCCTGGCCACGTGCGTCGAGCCTGCCCGCGTCCGCGCCGCGACAACGGAAGACCGCCGATGGCTCCGAGGCACGCTCAAGTCGATCTCGCTCCTCGGCAACGTCCTCGCCGCCGCCGAGGCACGCGAACGCGGCGCGGACGATGCGATCATGGTCCGCGACGGACTGGTCGGCGAGAGTTGCACCTGCAACGTCGTCGTCGTCGATGCACTCGGTCGCATGGCGACGCCCTCCCTCGACAGCGTACCGATCCTCGCCGGCGTCACGAGGGCGCTCCTCCCCGAGTTCGCGCCCGCCGTCGAGTCCCGCCCGGTTCGCGCGGTCGAACTCCGCGAAGCACGCGAGATCGTCCTGCTCGGCACACTCACCACCGTGGCGAGCGTCGTCGAGCTCGACGGCAGACCCGTCGGCGACGGGAAGCCGGGGCCGGCTGCGCGGCAACTGCTCGCCCGCTACACCGAGTGGATCGCGACCCGTTCGAGAGCACAACGATGAGCGACTTCGACGGCGCACGGGCCACGGTCATGGGACTCGGCCGCTTCGGCGGAGGCGTCGGCGTCGCTCGCTGGCTCGCGGCGCGCGGCGCGGACGTCCTTGTCACCGACCTCGAACCCGAGGATCGACTCCGTGCCTCCATCGCCGCTCTCGCGGACCTGATCGACGCGGGGAGCGTGCGCCTCCGGCTCGGTGAACACAACGTCAGCGACTTCACCACCCGCGACCTTGTCGTCGCCAACCCCGCCGTTCCCACGCCCTGGGACAACCGCTTCCTCCGCGCCGCTCGCGCCGCCGGCGTCCACGTCACCACCGAGATCGCCCTCCTCGTCGAGCGGCTCTCCGCACGCGAGCGCGTCATCGGCGTCACCGGGACCGTCGGCAAAAGCACCACGGCCGCCATGATCGCCGCCGGCCTCACAAGCGCGGGACGCCCCGTCGCTCTCGGCGGCAACATCGGCGGCTCCCTCCTCGGCAACCTCGACACGCTCGACCCCGCCGCCTGGATCGTGCTCGAACTCTCCAGCGCCATGCTCCACTGGCTCGGCGAAACCGGCTGGTCCCCCGGCGTCGCCACCGTCACCGGCTTCGCTCCCAACCACGTCGACTGGCACGGCTCGCTCGAACACTACGAAGCCTCAAAGCGAAAAATTCTGGCCTTCCAGCTGCCGGGCGACGCCTGCGTCCTCGGCTCGAGCGTGCATGAATGGCCGTCCGCAACGGGCGTGCAACGAACGCTCGTCGATCCATCGAACCGTGTCGATGCCCTGCGCGTTCCCGGCGCGCACAACGCCGCCAACGCAGCCCTCGCCCTCGCAGCGTGCAAGGCGTCTGGCGCGAACCCCGATGCCTGCGAGCGGGGCATCCGTGCCTTCGAAGGACTCCCGCACCGCCTCCAGGCCGTCTGTGATGCACGCGCAGGCGCAGGCGTCATCCGGTTCTTCAACGACTCCAAGGCGACGACGCCCGACGCCACGCTCGTCGCCATCGACGCCGTGCGCCCCCTCGGCCCAATCCATCTCATCGCCGGCGGCTACGACAAGGGCATCGACCTCTCCCCGATCGCCCGGGCCGCCCCCAGCCTCGCCGGCCTCTACACGATCGGTGCGACCGGGGACGCCCTCGCCCGCGCCGCCACCACCAACGCCGAACCCTGCGGCACGCTCGACGCCGCGGTCTCACGCGCGTTCGAGCGAGCGCGCCCGGGTGACGTCGTCCTGCTCAGCCCGGGCTGCGCCTCCTGGGATCAGTTCGAGAACTACGAGCGCCGCGGCGAGGCCTTCTGCCGCCTCGTCCTCGAACGCGCGGAGGCGACGCGATGCGCCCACTCCTCTGGCTAGCCGCACTCGGCACGCTCGCCGGATGCACCGCCCGGCCGAGCGCCACCGCGCCGGCAACACCGGCCGATGCACCGGTTGCACCGCCCGCTGTCGCTCCCGACAACGGCTGGACCGAAGCCTTCCCCGGCGTTCGGGTCAGTGTCGCACGCCGCGCCGTCGAGATCGAAGGGATCGTGCCCATCGACTGCCATCACCCGGAAACCCCGGACGTCTTCCTCGAAATCGTCGTCTGCACACCCGACACACGCGAGCACGAGGCGCTCGTGATGACGCGAGCGCTCCCCTCGCACGTCCACGCCGCCCTCCTTCTCATCGGGCTGGACGCCGGCGCGCCCGGCTCGTTCACCCACGACGACGAACGCCGACTGGTCCGCGTTCCGCCGCGCGGCGACGCCGTCCGCGTCCTGATCTTCGCAAACGACGACGACACCGGCGTCCCCGTGAGCGACTGGGTCGTGAACGTGAAGTCGGGCCGACGACTCAGCGAAGACACCCTCGGCGGCTGGGTCTTCGCCGGCTCACGGATCGTCGAGCGGCAGGGACAAGAACGCTACGACGCCGACGGCGAGGGCACCCTTGTCGGCCTCCACACCTTCGGCGCGGAGGTCATCGCCTGGCGCGCCGTTTACAACCCCGAGTCCGTCATCGACGAGCCGGAGTGGATCGCCGACCGATCGCTCGTCCCCGCGTTCGGAACCCCCGTCCGCGTCAGGATCGAGGCCGCCGACTGACCATCAACGCCCGAGCCGGAGCTCGACGTCTCTCGGCTCGGGGCTGGGGTTCGCCTCGTCGCCCGGCACGCTCAGCGTGAACCGTGCCCGCCGCCCCAGCAGAAAACCCGCCTCGTCCAACGCGGCGATGAGCTCGCCCACCGACCGCACCGGCCTGCCGTTCACCGCCATGATGCGCTGCCCCGCCGCGAAGCCGCGCAGTTCCGCGGGCGAGCCGGAACGCACGCCGATCACGTCCGGCCGCTCGTCGAGTGCGATTCGCCCACGCCGCGCATCCAGCGAATCACGCACGTACAGCCCCGCCGACTCCAACGCCTCGATCACCGACGCGTTCACCAGGTTGCCCCGTGGATTCTCGGCCAGCATCGCCGTCGTCTCGAAGAACTCGCCTTCCCTCCAATACCGCACCCGCACCGGGTTCCCCGGCTGGACGTTCGATACGAGCGAACGCAACACCCCGTCCCCAGTCACCATCTCCCCCTCGATGGCCACGATCACGTCCCCCACCCGGATCCCCGCCTGCTCCGCCGGTCCCTGCGGCGAGATGCCCTCGACGAGAACCCCGTAGCCGTTGTAACCCGACCGCTCGGTCAGGGCCGCGCCTGATCGCTGCGAGAACGTGATGCCCAGCAACCCGCGCGACACCGAACCATGCTCGATCAGTTGCGACACGACGGACTCGATCGTCGCAAGCGGAATCGCGAACGAGATGCCCGCCGACTGGCCCTCCGTCGTCCCCTCCGACTCCGTGCCCGTCGCTATCGCGACGTTCATCCCGACGACGCGCCCGCGCGAATCCACCAGCGGCCCGCCCGAGTTGCCGGGGTTCACCGCCGCATCGGTCTGGATGAAGTTCGTGTACCCGTTCGCAGACGCCACCGCGCCCCGCGGCTCACGCCCCACCCCCGACACGATGCCCTGCGACATCGAGAACTTGAACCCGAACGGCGAGCCGAACGCGAAGACCTGGTCGCCCTGCTGCAACCGCACGCCCGTCGCGCGCGTCGCCGGGAAAAGCCCGGCCGCCGTCGGCACCTTCAGCACCGCGATGTCGGTGAACGGGTCCGCCCCGATCAGCGTCGCCTCGAACAGCCGACCGTCCGACATCTGCACCCGGATCGCGTCCGCGCCGCGCACCACGTGCGCGTTCGTCACCACGTGCCCCTCCGCATCGTACACCCACCCAGACCCCGTTGACCCGGATCCGAACAGCCAAGGCCCCGCGTTCGTGCGAACCTCAACGTGAACAACCGACGGCGAAACGGCATCCGCGACCGCGCGCGTCGCCCGGCTGATCCGGTCCAGGATGTCGTCCGATTCCAGCGACTGCCGCGCGTGCAGGATGCGGGCCGACGTCGTCGCGTACCCGACCTGTCGGACGAACGCCGGAACCGTGAGAACCGCGAGCAAGGCGACAAGGCCGACCACCAGCGCGGGTCCGACTGCAACGAATCGACGCATGAAAGGCCTCCTGCCTCCGTGCTCCTGCGCGGGCAGGCCGCCCGCGCTCGTCCGACGCAGTTTATTCGGGTGACCGAGCCGGGCGGCTGCGGAACCGCTCCAGTTCTCCCGGCAGCATCTCGTACCGCACCCCCCCAACGCGCCGTTCCGAGACTCTGCGGACCCACTCCGCCGCCGCGGACTGGAACGCAGGCCCCAACGCCGCCACCGGCTCCGCGAACCGTGGCGCCTGCTCCGACAGCCCCAGCAGATCCTGGAGCACCAGCACCTGCCCGTGGCAGTCCGGACCCGCCCCGATCCCGATCACCGGCGCCGTGGTCGCCTCGATGATCCGCCGTGCAACCTCGTTCGGCACCGCCTCGACCAGCAGCAGGACGGCGCCCGCACGCTCCATCGCCACCGCATCCGCCACCAACCGCTCCGCCTGCTGCGCCGTCCGCCCCGCCGAGGTGTACCCGCTCGTCAGCGCTGCCGTCTGCGGCCGACTCCCCACGTGCCCGCAGATCGGCACCCCCGCACGGGTCATCTTCTCCACCAGCGGTCCGAACGACGCATTCGCCTCGACCTTCACGCAATCCGCCAGCCCCTCCGTCAGAAAACGCCCCGCGTTCCGGATCGCCTCTGCCTCGTCCGCCTGGTACGACATGAACGGCATGTCCGCCATGACGAACGTGTGCGGAGCGCCACGCTTCACCCCCGCCGTCAACGCGATCGCAACCTCAAGCGGCATGTCGATCGTGCGCTGATACCCGAGGATCACCTCCGCCGCCGTATCCCCCACCAGCAGCACGTGAACCCCGGCCCGCGCAAGCCACCGCGCCGTCGTCGCGTCGTAGCACGTCAGGCAAGCGAACGCCTCACCACGCTCTCGCATCCGCCGCAGCGTCCGGAGCGTGACCGGCGCGGGCGGGAACGATTCGACCGACGGGACGGTCGGCGACTCGGACATCGGATCGGATCTGGTCTGCACGCGAAACTCTATGCCCCGCTCCGGCGGGGGGATGTTCGGGTCCGCCTCGCGCAATACGATCGTCCCGTGCCCCTCCTCGCCGCCGCCAACCTCCGCCTCCATTACGGCAACGCCGTCATCCTCGACGGCTGCTCCATCAGCGTCGAGGCCGGCGAGCGCGTCGGTGTTGTCGGACGAAACGGAACCGGCAAAACAAGCCTCCTCCGCGTCCTCGCCGGTTCGCTCCCGGCCGACTCCGGCGACGTGAACCTCCAGCGCGGCACACGCGCAGGCTACCTCGCGCAGGTCGTCCAGGTGACGCCGGGCAGGACGGTGCGCGAGGAGGCCGCGAGTGCGTTCGAGGAACTCTCACGCCTGCACCACGAACTCGACGCCCTCTTCCACGACATGGCCGGCGCGCACGGTGACGCCCTCCCCCGCTTCATGCGCCGCCAGGAAGAGCTTGAACGCAGGATCGAGGCCGCCGGCGGGTATGTCATCGACCACCGCGTCGACGCCGTCCTGCACGGCCTGGGCTTCACCGACGCGCAGTTCTCCCTCATGACCGACGTGCTCTCCGGCGGGCAGAAAGCCCGCCTCGCACTCGCACGCCTCCTCCTCGAAGACCCCGACCTCCTCCTCCTCGACGAGCCGACCAACCACCTCGACATCGACGGCCGCGAGTGGCTCGAAACCTTCCTGCGCGACGACTTCCGAGGCGCGGTCGTCATGGTCTCCCACGACCGGCGACTCCTCGACAATGTCGTCTCACGCATCGTCGAAGTCGAGGCGGGCCGGCTCATCGAGTACCCCGGAAACTACGCGAAGTTCCGCGAACTCCGCGCCGAGCGACGCCTGACCCAGATGCGCGCCTACGAACGCCAGCAGACACGCTTCCGCAAGGAGGAGGAGTACATTCGCCGCTTCAAGGCCGGGCAACGCGCCAAACAGGCTCGCGGACGCGAAACACGCCTCGACCGCGAGAAGGCCGACGGACGCCTCGAACGGCCCGCCGAACTCGCCACCTTCCAGCTCGAACTCCCAAGGGCAGAACGCAGCGGCGACGTCGTCGCCTCCGCGCGCGCCCTCGGCAAACGCTACCGCAACGACGACGGCTCCCAACGCGTCCTCTTCCACGACCTCGACGTGACCATCGGACGCGGCGAACGCTGGGGTGTCATCGGACCCAACGGCGCGGGGAAAACCACCCTCGTCCGCTGCCTCCTCGGCGAGATCGCACCCGACACCGGAACGGTCCGCATCGGCAGCAAGGTCATCGTCGGCTATCTCCGCCAGGTTCACGACGACGCGGACCCAGACCTCACCGTCGTCGAGTACCTCAAGTGGGCCGTCGCCCGCGAGAGCGGCGGCCGCACGATGAGCGAGCAGGAGTCGCGCGACCTCGCAGGCGCGTTCCTCTTCAGCGGCGAGGAACAGGACAAGCACCTCCGCTCCCTCTCCGGCGGCGAACGAAGCCGCGCCGCACTTGCCGCCATGCTCGCCAGTGCAAAGAACCTCCTCGTCCTCGACGAACCCACCAACCACCTCGACATCCCCAGCGCAGAACGCCTCGAAGACGCCCTCGCCCCCGAGGGCGGATACGACGGCACCCTCATCCTCATCAGCCACGACCGCGCACTCATCGACGCACTCTGCGACCGGCTCCTCGTCCTCGACGGCCGCGGTGGCGCAGAAATCTTCATCGGCAACTACTCGGAATGGCTCGTGAAACGCGCGCGATCTTCGAATGCGGCAACGCCCGCTCCGGAAACAATCGAACAACGCGCCGACGCAGCCAGGCAGACCACACCGACACGCACCCCGCCCCCCGATACCTCGAAGCCAACCAACGCCGCTCGATCCCGCTTCTCCTGGATGTCCGTCGAGCGGATCGAGGACCGGCTCGGCGAACTCCAGGCCGAAATCGCCGCACTCGACCAAACGCTCGCCGAACCGGCAACCTGGCGCGATCCCGAGAAATCGGCCTCCCTCCAGGAGCAGCGCGGTATCCTCGCCGCCGAGGTCGAGGAACTCGAAGCAGAGTGGCTTCGCAAGGCCGAGTGAACCCGACCGGGAGCACGGCATGAACCACGAACCGCCCTCGCCGCCAGCACCACCGACACACCCCGGACCCCTCGGCCCCAAGGCACGAGAATCCGAAGGCCTCGAAACCTATCAACGCGTCGCCGAGACCGTCGGCATGTTGCCCTCCATGCGCTGGCGAGACAACCTCATCCAGGCCGTCATCGTCATCGCGGGAGCGCTGCTCGGCGCGCTGATCGGCCACTGGACCTTGTCCGGCAGCGGTCTTCTCGCCGGCCTGCCCTCGTGGACGGGTGCCGCCGTCGGCGCGGTCGGCGGCGCGGTCGTGGCCTGCCTGTTCAGCGGACTCGTGCTGATGCTCCTCGGCTGGATACGCGCGCTCAGGAAGTAACGCACGCCCTCAGTCGCGGAAGAGCGTCATCCCGGCCTGGTTCTGGCTCACCGTCACGTTCCCGAAGATCGTAATCAGCGCGTTGCGCTGGTCGCCGGGCACGCTCTCGCTCAGCTGGTCGCCCGTCAGGTCGTTCTCGTTGACGAAGATGTTGTCCCCGTACGCGCGGTCCCGCGCGACTCCGCCCGTGGCCGCCGAGAACGTGATCGGAATCTCCTCCGGGTCCGCACGCGTCAGCAGTTCCACGCTCCCGTCACCCATCGCAGCGTGCCCGCGCCACTCCGTCTTCGGCGGGAAAAACTTCAGCGTGTTCGAACCCGACCCCGTCGGCCCGGGCGCCAGCGTCCACTCCCCCGGCTGCCCGAGAAAGCGCGGACCGCGCGTCCCCGCAACAACAGAACGCGGGTCAAACGAGCCGGCGAATCGCTCGATCCGCGCCCCGTGCGGAGGCATGATCGCATACGAAACGTTGCCGATGTTCGGATCACGACGCCCCAGCCCCACGCCCGTGTACGAGTTCTGCTCCCCCGGGAACCCGCAGAACCCCGGATCCCACACAGCCGCCTCCGGCCGCACCGCCTTCTGAGGCGATGCACGCTCGTACAGGTAGTCCACTTGGATGCTCTTGTTCACCTCCAGCGGACTGCGACACTGCTCCACAGTCAGCACGTCGTTGTAGATCAGCACCGACAGCACATTGGCCAGGTTGTCCTTCACGAACGGCGGGTTGCTCCCCTTCGAGACCGTGGCGTCCGAAAGGTCCAGCCTGCTCGGCAGCGGGTACGCGCCGGCGTTGTTGCCCGCCCACACCGTCAACGCCTGCGCGATCGCCCGTACGTGCGTCGAGTCCTTGAACCGGCGCGCCCGCTCGCGCGCCCCGGCCAGCGTCGGCAGCAGGATGCCGAGCAGCAGCGCGATGATCAGGATCACGAGCAGCAGTTCGACGAGCGTGAAGGCTCGCGGCGTGCGGGTTCGGCAGCGGGTCATGGCTGGCCTCCGTCGATGCCTCGCCCACGGGGTACGGCAGTGAAACGGGTCCGCCGCCCTTCGACGACGGACCCGATGGGTTCTGTAGACCGACGAACAGGGATGGGCATCATCGCCCGCCCATCCGCGGATCAGTCAAAGAAGACGTTCATCACGAAGGCGTTCGTCACGGTGGCGTACGAGCGGATGTAGGCGTTCGTGCCGTCGTTCTGACCGCCCATGTTCTGCGAGTCACGCTTGGTGCGGTTCTTGTCGTCCTCGTTGACGAAGATGTTGTCGTTCTGGGTCCGCTGCGCGGCGGGCAGGTCGAGGAAGGAGAAGGTGAGCCCGTCCGGGTCCGGCTCCGTCTCGAACTTGGTGCTGTTGTCGTTGTAGCCGATGTTGCCGCTCCACTTGGTCCGCGAGCCGTGGATGAGCAGCGTGTTGGAAGTGTCGCCGATCTCGACGTCGTAGCCGGGTGCGCCGCCGTTGGCGCCCTTGATCAGCGTCCACGGGTTGTTGCCGCCGCCGCCCGTGTAGCCCGGGCCGCGGTTGCCAAGCGCCGGCTCGGTCGAGACGAACGTGTTGGACCACTTCGCCTTGCGCTTGCCGAACGGCGGGGTGTGGGCGTAGGAGAACGAGCCGGGGTTGCCGTCCGCGTCGCCCTGGATGCCCATGTCCTCGGGGGTCGCCCGGAAGCCCGGATCCCACAGCGCCTGCTCCTTCACCTGCGCCTTCTCGGGCTGGTCGAACTGGTAGCCCTGGAACTGGCGGATGTCGCCGTTGACCTCCGCCGGGCTGATCAGAATCTCCGTCGGGATAAACCCGTTGAAGATCAGCACCGAGAACAGGTGCCGGGTCACGTCCTTCGTCACCGGGTCCGCGCCGGCCGGAACCGTCGCGTTGTTCTTGTCCAGCCGGCTCGCCAGCGGGTACTCGTCGCGGTTGTTCTGCGCGAAGATCACCATCGCCTGCAGAACGCCGCGAATCTGGGTGCTGTCCTTCAGCTGGCGGGCGCTGGCGCGGGCCTTGCCGAGAGCAGGCAGCAGAATGCCGATGAGCAGGGCGATGATCGCAATCACCACCAGCAGCTCGATGAGGGTGAACGCACGACGCTTCATGGTAAAACGCTCCAATCTCTGGCGCGAATGAGGCGGGATTCACGTGACCCGCCCGCGCCGGTGTTGTTCGACCGCGGTTTGAACCGACACCCGGGCCACCGAACCGGACCCCCGGAACGCCGCGAGCACGCTTCACGCGAGAGCCGCGACGCTCAGGACAGACCGGGGCGATGCACCCACGATTCCGTCTGGCACGCCGACCGATCAGTCCGAACACACGGGCGCAGTCGATCCCCGTGGTGCGGGCCTCACGGCCGGGTCAAATTGTCGGTGAGTGTCGGTCCCTTCCGGGATGACTGGCGACGGCTCGAAGACCGTCAATGAGAGCATGAAAATCTGCTTCCGGGCCTCGAAACTCACCAAGCACGCGCGTGTGCTGCACTACCCTACAGACTCCGGTTCGCATGTCAAGTCCGATGGTTCCGGTATCCTGCCGAACAAGCCCCCCACTTTCACCTTTCTCCTCACAGAGATCACCCATGACCGAACAAAGAACGATCAGACCTCCCGGCGGCCCCGAGGCACGACTCACGGCACTCGGCATCACGCTGCCCGAAGCGCCCAAACCCGTCGCCGCCTATGTCCCCGCCGTCCGCACCGGCAACCTCGTCTTCGTCAGCGGCCAAATCCCGATGCGCGAAGGCCGACTCATCGCTCAGGGCCGCGTGCCCGGCGAAGTCTCCCAGGAAACCGCACGCGACTGCGCCCGCCAGTGCGCCCTCAACGGCCTCGCCGCTCTGCGCTCCGTCGTGGGCGATCTCGACGCCGTCAAGCGCGTCGTCCGCCTCGGCGTCTTTGTCGCCAGCGAACCCGGCTTTCACGCCCAGCCCCAGGTCGCCAACGCCGCGAGCGAACTCATGGAGCAGGTCTTCGGCGAAGCCGGCCGTCACGCCCGTGCCGCCGTCGGCTCCATCGACCTCCCCCTCGGCGCGCCAGTCGAGATCGAGTTCCTCTTCGAGGTCGAATAGACGCTCCCTCAACCGAACGCCTTCCGATAATCCGCCACGAACTTCTCCAGCCCAGCGTCCGTCAGCGGGTGCTGCATCACCTGCTCGATCACCTTGTACGGCACCGTCGCGACGTCCGCGCCCGACAACGCACACTGCACCATGTGCAGCGGGTGCCGGATCGACGCCGCCAGAATCTTCGTCGAGAACCCGTAGTTGTCGTACACCTGCCGAATCTGCCGGATCAGGTCCATCCCATCCGTCGCCACGTCGTCCAGTCGCCCGATGAACGGGCTGACCAGGAACGCACCCGCTTTCGCCACCATCAGCGCCTGCAGCGTCTGGAAGCAGAGCGTCATGTTCGTCCGCGTGCCCTCGTCCGTCAGCGTCTTGCACGCCTTCAGGCCCGCGATCGTGCTCGGCAGTTTCACCACGATGTTCCCCGCAATCTTCGCCCGCTCGCGCCCCTCGCGCACCATCCCGTCGTAGTCCGTCGCGATCACCTCCGCCGAGACCGGACCCTTCACCATCTCGCAGATCTCCGCCAGACGCTTGACGTAGTCCACCCCCTCCTTCGCGATGAGCGACGGGTTCGTTGTCACGCCGTCCAGCACGCCCAGGTCGGCGGCCTTGCGGATCTCGTCGAGGTTCGCGGTGTCGATGTACAGGTCCACGGCTTGCCTCCTTGGTTGGATTGCCGCGGGATGCTACCCCCGCGACCGACGCTCGCCGTCCCCGAGCATCGCCGAGAGTTCCCGCCTCATGATCTTTCCCGTCGGGTTCCGAGGCAGCTTCTCGAGCACCCGCACCTCGCGCGGCACCTTGTACCCCGCCAACCGCTCCCGGCAGTGCGCCAGCAACGCTCGCTCGTCGATCGTCTGACCCTCCGCAGGCTCCACGAACGCGATCGGCACCTCGCCGCGCACAGGGTCGTGCAGCCCCACCACCCCGGACGCCCCCACCGACGGGTGCTGGTTCATCGCCTCCTCGATCTCGCGCGGAAACACGTTCTCCCCCCCGACGATCAGCATCTCCTTGATCCGCCCCGTGATGTACAGGTGCCCGTCCGCGTCCATCCGACCCATGTCCCCAGTGTGCAGCCAACCCTCCGCGTCGATCGCCTTCGCGGTCTCCTCCGGCAGGTTGTAGTACCCCTTCATCAGGTTCGGACCGCGGATGCGCACCTCGCCATCGACGCCGGGCGGCTGCGGGCGACCCGTCGCAGGATCAACGATCACCTCCTCCACGCCCGGCAACGCGCGACCAACCGAGCGCGCCCGCCACTCGTGCGGCCGACACCAGTTCGTCACCGGCGACGTCTCCGTCAGCCCGTACCCCTCGTTGATCGTCACGCCAAACCGCTCCCTGAACCGCGTGAACACGTCCTCGGACAGCGGCTCCCCGCCCGACACCACGTACCGCAACGATGCGAAGTCCTCCGCCGTCGCGTCCTTCACCGTCAGCAACGCGCCGTACATCGACGGGATCGCCACCAGCACCGTCGGCCGGTGCTCGCGGATCAGCCGCACGATCTTCTGCGGCACGAACCTCGCCGCGTACACCGCACGCATCCCCACCGTCAGCGGCAGCAGTGTCAGCACCGTCAGCCCGAACGAGTGGAACTGCGGCAGCACGCCCAGCATCACGTCACGCCTCGTAAACTCGACCCACTCCCCCACCTGCCGAACGTTCGCCGAGAGATTCCCGTGCGTCAGCATCACACCCTTCGGCCGACCGCTCGTTCCCGACGTGTACAGCAGCACCGCCAGGTCCTCCGGCGTCGCCACCGCTGGCCAGCGCGGCTCCGGGAACGACCGGAACTTCATCGACTCCAGGCGAACCAGGTTCTCCACGTGCGGCTCGCCCCCGAGAAACTCCAGCATCGGACCCACCGTGAACACCGTGTCCGTGCCGCAGTCGTCGATCACGTACTGCAACTCCTCCGGCTTGAGCAGGTAGTTCAGCGGCACCGCCGTCCGACCCGCGATCCACACCCCCAGCGCGGCGATCGGAAACGCCCCGCTCGTCGGCAGCAACAGCCCCACCGTGCCCGTCTTCGTCCGCCGGTCGATCTCGTCCGCGACGTGGAACGCCGCGAGCAGAATCTCGATCGCCTTGTACCGACGCTGGTCGTCGATCACGACCGTCGAGGGCGGCCTGCTCAGACACGAACGGATGATCGGCCAGTGAACACTCACGCTCGGCTCCGTCGGAATGGCCCGAACCCGGACGGTACTGTAACGAAACGCCAGACGGACAGGGGGCAACCCTCGGCACGGGTCCGGCGTATCGTCATCCGTGCCGCGAACCGTCGCGGCTCGACGCGGGCCACCCGGGGCTGCCTCTCGCAGCCTCCCCACCCTCGGCCTGCGGGGAGCTGACCATGAGTCCGAGGCCTCGTCGTGCGGACTCCTTCGCTGCTGTCGGCATGGCGATGGTCTTGGCCTGCGCTCTGCCCCCCGCCGCGGCCCAGCCCGCCTCCCGCACCACCATCGAAACCAGGGACTCCGTCCCCGAGTGGCTGCGCGCGCACATCCCGAACCCGGACGACCCCCGCTACCAGGAGTGGGCCGCCCAGCAGAAGCAACGCCGTGAACTCGAACGCGAGTTGCAGCAGCTTCGCGCCACCTACTTCCGCGACACACGCGCAGTCGAACGCCGCCAGATCGGCATCGCCGAACTCCGCAAGTACACCCAGCCCTTCGCCTACCCCTCGCTGCTCGAAGTCTTCAAACGCGACGCCCGCGACGTCCGCACCGCCATCCTCGACATGCTCGAAGACCAGGCCACCGACGAGGCAGACGCCACACTCGCCTGGGTCGCCGTCTTCGACCACGATCCCGCCCTGAAACTCAACGCCGAGGAACGCCTTCTCAAGCGCATCGCCACGACAGGCAACGTCTCCGATCGCGTGAAACTCGTCCTCGCCGGCGGCCTCCAGCGCGACCGAAACGCCGACGCCGCCTCCGCGGCCGGCATCATCCGCACCCTCCGACTCCACGACATGATCCCGCTCCTCATCGCCTCCCAGGTGCGCGGCGACACCCGCGGCGCCTCCGAAGCCCGCAACAGCAGCCTCGGCTGGATCGTCATCGGACAGCAGATCGCATTCGTCAGCGACCTTACCCCCGTCGTCGCCGACAGCGCGGTCGGCTTCGACCCGACCCTCAGCGTCGTCACCGAGGGCGTCGTCCTCCGCGTCATCGACGCCGTCGTCGTCACCTACCGCGTCGATGTCCACAACGCCCTCGTCGGCCTCACCAGCGAACTCTGGGGCCGATCGACCGCCGGCCTCGGCTGGGACCGCGAGGCCTGGATGCGCTGGTACCACACCGAGTTCCTGCCCCACTTGCGCGCCCGCGCCGGCGGCTGACGCATCCTCACGCCACCCCGAACGCGATCACAGACGCCGCCGCGTGCGTCCGCGTGTGCGTCAGCGAGACAAACCAGCCCGCGATGCCACGCTCGCCCGCGATCTCCCGCGCGCGACCGTGCAACCGAATCGTCGGCGCGCCGGACGGCAGCAGCACGACCTCCGCGTCCGTCCACGCCATCCCCGCGCTCCAGCCCGTCCCCAGCGCCTTGAACACCGCCTCCTTGGCCGCGAAACGCGACGCCAGCCGCTGCCCACGCAGACGCGCCGACGACCCCGCGTACCCCGCCTCGCCGGGCGTGAAGATGCGTTCCAACGCGCGCGGACCATGCCGCTCGATCAGCCCCTCCACCCGGGCGATCTCCACGAGGTCGATGCCGTGACCGATGATCCGCACGCCGGGATACTACCGCGGCTCAGTACGGCCAGATCTCAAGCCCGTGCGGGCAGTTGCGCACATCCTGCGAGACGTTCACCCGCTGCACCACCCGCTCCGTCTCGAACTCGTACACCGTGATCGTCGTCGGCGAGCAACCCGCGATCACGAACCCGTCCTCCGTCACGCACAGCCCGCGCGCAAAGCCCGGTCGCGCGTGGTCCGCCGGAATGTTCGCGTTCAACAGCGTCTCGCGGTCGAACTCCGGAACCGCGAACCGCTTGAGCACGTTGCCCTCCCTGTCCGCATAGCACACCGCGTTCTCCGACGTGCTGTTGTACAACACACCGTCGCGGTACGGCCGCGCGTTGTGCGTCCACGGCGGCGTCGGCGCATACGCCCTCGCCCCGTCGCGGTCCAGCGCGTGCAGCGCATCCAGCCGCACGCCACCCACGAACGTCCGCCCGCGCCCACGCCACACGCTGTTGACGTGCGTCGTGTCGCCGGGCTTGGGGCCGTCCGCCCGTGTCGGGTCGAACCGCCCCACGCGCAGCCGGTGCTGGATCACCGAGCCTAGGTCCGTCACCACCCGGTGCGGGTAGTGGCGGACCAGCCGCGCGCCCGTGAACACGCCGGTCCGCAGGTCCAGTTCCAGCACCGCATCGAACCCCGTGGACGTCAAGAAGAGCCGGTCGCCCTCGACGTGAATCTCGTGGCAGTGCCGCAGATACCGGTTCCTGAACGACCGCTGCCACTTGAACGACGGGTCGAACACCAGCACCTCGTCCGACGCCGCGATCAGCACCGACCCGTTGTGATACGCGATGCCGCGAAGGCCCCGGTCGAACCCACGCCCCGACCAGTCGATGTCCATCGTGTCCCAGTCCAGCACCTGCGTCGAGGAACCCGTCTCCAGGTCGATCAGGTACGCCCCGCCGTGGCTCTGGCCCTGGTGCGTCGAACGGATCACGTCGGTCACGAGGATGGTGGGAAGTCGTGGCATGGCGTTCCGGCGCGGAGCGGGCGCCGGCGCGCACCACGGTCACGCACCGGACGCCGACGCTGATTCCTTTCGCCCCGACGAGGACTTGTCCTGCGCGGGTGACGCGGACGCGCACCCGCATGATTCGGAGCACGGGCCGGGCTTCGACTCGCTCTCCGCCGCCTTGCGGTACGACGACGATCGGTAATCGGTTTGGTAGAAACCGGAACCTTTGAACAGAACCGCGCCGCCCGTGCCGATCGCACGCTCGAGCGCACGCTTCTTGCATCGAGGGCAAACCTTCAGGGGAGATGCCTTGATCGAATGGAACTCCTCGAAGGAATGCCCGCATGCACGGCACGAATACTCATACGTCGGCATGGCAACCCCTCAACATCGTCTGGTGGTTTTCTTCCGTCACAACTCGGACCTTTCGCACGCCCCATCCCCGGAAACTTTTTCCCGCTCCGCCGCGACGACCACCTTCGCCGGTCGCAACAACCGCTCCCCGATCGCGTAACCGACCTGGCACGTCTCCGCGATCCGCCCCGCTTGCACGCCCTCGCACGCCCGCTGCACGACCGCCTGGTGACGCTGTGGGTCGTACTCCTCGTTCGCCTCCGGACGGATCGTCGTCACGCCCAGCGACTGGATCGTCTGCTGCAGCTCGTCGCGGATCATCCGCACGCCCTGCACCACCTGCTCCACGCTCGCCGCCCCCCCCGCGTGCGCGAGCGCAAGATCGAAATGGTCCAGCACGCTCAGCAACCGCTCCACGACCGAAGCCACACCCGCCTCGCGCGCCAGCCGGTGCTCCGAAGCCGCTCGCTGCTGCGAGTTGCGGTAGTCCGCCAGCGCGCGCTGATAACGGCCCCGCAACTCCTCCAGCTCCGCTCTCAGCACGGCCGCCTGGTCCTCGGCAGGTGCCTGACCCTGCCCACCCGCATCAGCGGCCTCGCCGACGGCCTCGTTCGGCTTGTCCTGCTCGTGCTTCTTCATGGCTCACGGTTCGCCTCGCGGCCCGACGACGAGCCGCCGAAGAAATCCTTCATCTTCCGCAGCACGCTCGGCGAGTCCGCCAGCACGCTCGCGCCCTCCGTCTCGGCGTACTCCCGAAGCAGCGCCTCCTGCTTCGCGCTCAACCGCTTCGGGATCTCGACCCGCACCGCCACGCGCAGGTCGCCATGACGACCCGTGCGCAGGTTCGGAAGCCCCTCACCCTCCAGCCGAAACACCGAACCGTGCTGCGTCCCCGGCGGCATCCGCAGCGTCGCCTCGCCGTCAAGCGTCTCGATCGTCAACTCCGCGCCCAACGCGGCCTGCGTGAACGAAATCGGCTGCTCCATCAAAAGATGATCGCCGTCACGCACGAACCGCGGGTGCTTCCGCACACGGATCACCACGTGCAGGTCACCCCGCACGCCCGTCCCCGACGCGGACGCCTCGGGAGGGGGCGGCTCGCCCTCGCCCTGCACCCGCACCGCCTGCCCCTCCGACACGCCGGCCGGAATCTTCACCCCGATGCGCCGCTTGCGCGACACACGCCCACGCCCGCGACACGCCTCGCACTGCTCCCGAATCACCGTCCCGCGCCCCCGGCAGGTCGGGCACGCCGTCACCATGCGGAACATCCCCCCGAGGCCGGTCTGCTGCACCTTCCCCTGACCGCCGCACGTCGGGCACGGCTCGGGAGTCGTGCCCGGTTTCGCGCCCGTCCCCGTGCACGCGTCGCACACATCCAGCCGCGTGAACTCAACCTCACGCTCGCACCCGTGCAGCACGTCGTCGAGCGTGAGTGTGACCTCGGTTTCAAGGTCGTACCCGCGTGCCACGCGACGCCCAGACGTCGAACGACCGAAGCCCGCGCCCCCGAAGATGTCCTCGAACATCGAGAAGATGTCCGAGACGTCCATCCGCGAGAAGTCGTGAGTAGCAGGCCCGCCCCCGCGACGCAGACCCTCGTGCCCGAACTGGTCGTACACCTTGCGCTTGGCGTCGTCCGAGAGAATCTCGTAGGCCTCCGCCGCCTCCTTGAACTTCACCTCCGCCTCCGCGTCGCCGGGGTTGCGGTCGGGGTGGTGCTTCATCGCCAGCCGCCGGTACGCGCGCTTGATCTCCTCCGCGTCCGCCGTACGCTCAACGCCCAGAATCTCGTAGTAGTCGCGGGTCGTGGGCATGAGCAGCCGTTCGGCCCCGGGCACCGGACGCCAGGCGCGAAACTCCCGCCCTGATCGCCCGCACCGCACGATTGCCTGTTGCACGGTGCCCGGTGCCTCGGTTGTGAATCAAGCCCTCGGGCGTCTCCGCCCGGGGCCTGCGAATCGATCCGTCACGCCACCGCGCCGGCCTCGACAGGCTTGTCCTCCTTCAACTCCGTGATCAGCACGTTCGTCGTCAGCATCAGCCCCGCCACCGACGCCGCGTTCGTCAGCGCGGTCCGCGCCACCAGCGCGGGGTCGATGATCCCCGCCTTCACCAGGTCCGTGTACTCGCCCGTCGCGGCGTTGAACCCGAACCCGCCCTTTCCTCCGCGTACCTTCTCCACCACCAGGTCGCCGTCGTGACCGGCGTTCACCGCGATCTGCCGCGCCGGCGCCTCCAGCGCGGCCTCAACAATGTCGAACCCCAGACGCTCGTCCCCCTTCACCTTCGCACGCGCAGCGTCCAGTGGGCTCTGCGCCCGCAGCAAAGCAACCCCGCCCCCGGGGACATACCCCTCCTTCGCCGCGGCACGCGTCGCGTGCAGGGCGTCCTCGACCAGGTCCTTGCGGGCCTTCATGTCCACTTCGGTCGCCCCGCCGACGTTGATGATCGCCACGCCCCCGACCAGTTTCGCGTGCCGCTCCATCAACTTCTCGCGGTCGTAATCGCTCGTGGACTTCTCGTGCTGGGCCAGGATCTGCTCCGCCCGCGCCTGGATGTCCTTCTTCTTCCCGCCGCCCTCGATGATCGTCGTGTCGTCCTTCGTGACGACGATCTTCTTCGCGCGGCCCAGCTCGCCCAGCTCGATGGATTCGAGGCTGCGCCCGAGGTCCTCCGAGAAGAACGTCCCGCCCGTCAGCACCGCGATGTCCCCCAGCATCGCCTTGCGACGGTCGCCGAACCCCGGCGCCTTCACCGCGCAGATGCGCAGCACGCCCCGCAGGCGGTTCACCACCAGCGCGGCCAGCGCCTCGTTCTCCACCTCCTCCGCGATGATCAGCAGCGGCTTGTCCGACGCCGCCACACGGTTCAGCAGCGGCAGGAAATCGGCAAGGTTCGCGATCTTCTTCTCGTGGATCAGCACCAGCGCGTCCTCGAGCACGCACTCCGCCGTCTTCGGGTCCGTCATGAAGTACGGCGAGAGGTAGCCCTTGTCGAACTGCATCCCCTCCACGTACTCCAGCGTCGTCTCCGCGCTCTTGCCCTCCTCCACCTCCACCACGCCGTCAGGCCCCACCTTCGTGATCGCCTCCGCGATCAACTCGCCCACCTGCGCGTCGTGGTTCGCCGAAACGGAGGCGATCTTCCGGTAGTCGTCCTTCCCCTTGCACTTCACCGCCGACGCCGTGATCGCCTCGCCCACGACCTCCGCCGCTCGGTTGATCCCGCGCTGCAGCAGCACCGGGTTCGCACCCGCCGCCACGTGGCGAAGACCCTCCGTGAAGATCGCCTGCGCGAGGATCGTCGCCGCCGTTGTGCCGTCCCCGGCCTTGTCCGCCGTCTTCTTGGCGACCTCGTTCACCATCTTCGCCCCCATCGCCTGGAACGGCTCGGGCAGCGAAACCTCCTTCGACACCGACACGCCGTCCTTCGTCACCGACGGCCCGCCCCAGGACTTCTCGATCACGACGTGCCGACCGCTCGGCCCCATCGTGCATTTCACCGCGTCGGCCAACCGATCAACGCCCTTCTTCATCTCAAGAAGCGCGGCGTCGTGGAACATGATCTGCTTCGTGGACATGGGGTACCTCTCAGAGAATCAGGGCATCAGAGCAGCAAAGCAGCAGAACACCGGACATCCGAACGAAGCGAGAGCAACACGGGCACGCAGTCTGCTGTTCTGCCGCTCGGATGCTCCGCTCTTCTTCCGTCATCCCTCGATCACGCCAAGCAACTCCGTCTCGCGCAGGATCAGGTGCTTCACGCCCTTGATCTCCACCTCCGTCCCCGCGTACTTCCCGAACACCACGCGGTCACCCTTGCCGACGGTCGGCTGGGCACGCTTCCCGTTTTCGAGCAGCTTCCCAGGCCCGACCGCGACCACGTCGCCCTGCATCGGGCGCTCCTTCGCCGTCTCAGGAAGGTACAGACCGCTGCTCGTCTTCGACTCCTGCTCAACCGGCTTCACGACAATCCGATCCTCAAGCGGCTTGATGGCCATGCTGCGTTTCTCCGTTCCGTCTCTCGCGGGGTCGGCCCGCGTCTCGTGCGCTCATCCCTCCGCGGCGTCCGCAGCCGCGAATGTCATGCGTGCGTCTCGTCGTGGTACGACTGCTGCCGTCCCTTCTCCGTCAGCCGGACGTCGCGGCAGTCCAAAGCCGCCGTCCGTCGCCGGCGTGTACGTCACCTCCCCCAACTCGTCCCGCATCACCCGCAAAGCGCGGATCACCGTCTCCCGAGGCCGGTTGATCGCACCCGCGATCGCCGCCGCGTCCACGGGCCGATCACCCCCGCCTGACGCCGCCTGCGAGAGCAGAAACCCGCGGATGGAGGAATGGAGTTCCATGGGTTGAGCCATGATCGTCGATCAGAAGTCCATCCCCCCCATGCCCCCCATGCCGCCCATGCCGCCCCCGTGGTGATGGTCGTGCCCGCCGTTCGCGTCCTTCTTCTCAGGCTTCTCCGTGATGATGCAGTCCGCCGTCAGCAGCACCGTCGCCACGCTCGCGGCGTTCTGCAGCGCGAGCCGGTCCACCTTCGCCGGCGTGATCACCCCGTCCTGCACCAGGTCCACAAACTCGCCCGTCAGCGCGTTGTACCCGTAGTTCGCCTTCTCGCTCTCGGCCACCTTCGCCACAACCACCGAACCCTTCGCCCCGGCGTTCTCCGCGATCGTGAACAGCGGCACCGTCAACGCCTGCCGCACGACCTCCATCCCCGCCGCCACGTCGAACCGCGCCTGCCCCACGTCGTCCGCCGTGACCTCCTTCGACTTCCCGAAGACCGCCTTCCACTCCTTCAGACCTTCGATCGCCGACCGCGCCCGGATGAACGAAACCCCGCCGCCCGGCACGATCCCCTCCGCGACCGCAGCCCGCGTCGCGTGCAGGGCGTCCTCGACGCGGGCCTTCTTCTCCTTCAGCTCCGCCTCGCTCGCCGCCCCGACCCGGACCTGCGCAACGCCGCCCGCCATCTTCGCCAGCCGCTCCTGCAGCTTCTCGCGGTCGTAGTCGCTCGTCGTCGTCTCGATCTCGCGCCGAATCTGCTCGATGCGCGCCTGGATGTCCTTCGTCGAGCCGGCGCCCTCGATGATCGTCGTGTTGTCCGCGTCGATCTCGACCTTCTTCGCCATCCCCAGCTGGCGCAGCTCGATCTTGTCAAGCTCCACGCCCAGGTCCTTCATCACCGCCGTTGCACCGGTCAGCGCCGCGATGTCCTGCAGCATGGCCTTGCGCCGGTCGCCGTACCCAGGCGCCTTCACCGCCGCGACCTGCAGCGTCCCCCGCAGCTTGTTGATCACCAGCGTCGCCAGCGCCTCGCCAGTCACGTCCTCCGCGATGATCAGCAGCGGTTTCTTCGCCTGCATCACCTTCTCGAGCAGGGGAACCAGTTTCGTCACGTTGTCGATCTTGTCCTCGTGCACGAGCACCAGCGCCTTCTCGAGCACGACCTTCATCTCGTCCGCGTTCGTCACGAAGTTCGGCGACAGGTAGCCCCGGTCGAACTGCATCCCCTCGACGACCTTCACCTCTGTCTCAAGGCTCTTGCCCTCCTCGACCGTGATCACCCCGTCCTTCCCGACCTTGTCGAACGCCTCCGCCATGATGCGACCGATCTCCGCGTCGTTGTTCGCGCTGATCGTCGCCACGTTCTGCACGTCCGCCTTCCCCTTCACCGGCTTGGCCAGCGAGTCGATGTGCACGCACGCCGCCTCCACCGCCCGCTTCATCCCACGCACCAGCGCGTTCGCGTCCACGCCCGCCGCGATGTGCCGCAGGCCCTCCCGGAACAGCGCCTCGGCAAGCACCGTCGCCGTCGTCGTCCCGTCCCCGGCATCGTCGGACGTCTTGCTCGACGCCTCCTTCACCAGCCTCGCCCCCATGTTCTCCGCCTTGTCGCGGAGTTCGATCTCCTCCGCCACCGTCACCCCGTCCTTCGTCACCGTCGGGCCGCCCCACGACTTGTCCAGCACCGCGTTGCGGCCGCGAGGGCCGAGCGTGCTCTTCACCGCGCTCGCAAGTTTTTCCACCCCGGACAGAAGGGACTGCCGGGCCTCGACGTCGAAGGTGAGCTGCTTGACTGCCATGGGCGATTCGCTCCCTGTCTCAGTTTGGCTGACTACGGCTGGACCCACGCCCGGACTCGCCCCGGGATGGACCGACAGCCTCGGTTCCGCCACCACACGAGGCAACCACGGTGCCAGCACACCAAGGCTCGTTCCAGCCTCCCAAGCCCGGTCAGATGGCTCAACCCCGGCTCAACCTTCACGCCCATCTGTCAGCACCCGGACGACACCCCGCACCCGACTGCCGATTCGGCAGCCAACCCCCTTGCACCTGCACCCCGCACGCTGCCTGCTATAGTCCCCCCCTCATGCCCACCACACTCGCCAACGACGGTCTCGCACCCTACCTCCCCGTCGGCATCATCCTCCTCATGGCCATCACCTTCGCCGCCGCGAATGTCGTTCTCACCATGCTCATCGGACCCGCCCGCAAGGGACGCACCAAGGGCATGACCTACGAGTCCGGCATGAACCCCGTCGGCACCGCCCGCAAACGCTTCAACGTCCGCTTCTATCTCATCGCCATGGTCTTCCTCGTCTTCGACGTCGAGATCGTCTTCCTCTATCCCTGGGCCACGACCTTCCGCGGACTCGAACCCGGCTCCAACGAGTCCGCCCTCTGGCTCGGACGCATCATGTTCTTCCTCCTCACCACGGTCGTCGCCTACGTCTACGGCTACCGCAAGGGCGTCTTCCGCTTCGACTGATCTCCCGCCGCCTCGGGTCACAATCCCGGCTCACCCAGGCCGCCACGCCCGCCCGCTGCCCGAGAACTCGCCGACCAGCCTTCCCTGTCGGCGCATCCGTCCAGGTCGATCGGCCCGATCCCTCCTCTGCCCTGAGCGAGGGGGGGCCTGCGTCGATGATGCTCCCGATCGACCGGCCCGGCAGCCGGCGAGTGGAGCACCAGACCGATGCCCCACCCTGCGAAGCACAACGCACCGTCCGGGAAGTCCCACGAAGACAACCTGCAACGGCTCGAACGCCTCGTCCGCGATGGCCTCGTGGACACCGCCTTCCAGCCGATCGTGGACCTCCGCCGGGGCATCGTGCTCGGCCTCGAAGCGCTCTGCCGCCCCCGGCCCGAATCCGGATTCGCAAACGCCGGCGAACTCTTCGACGCCGCCGCCGCCGCGGACCGCCTCTGGGACGTCGAACGCGTCGCACGCCTTACCGCGCTCCGTGCCGCAGCGTCGTGGAAGGCCGGCGTCCTCCTCTTCATGAACTGCTCGCCCCAGGTCTTCGGCGATGCACGATTCGCCGATACCGTCCGCGACGAACTCCTCCATGCAGGGGGCCTCGCCCCGGGTCGCGTCGTCCTCGAAATCACCGAACGTTCAGAGGCGCCCTTCGCCAGCGACCTTCTCGAACAGGCACACCGAGTCAAGGACCACGGCTTCCAACTCGCCATCGACGACGTCGGCGCAGGGACCAGCGGCCTCAGCCGCATCATGCTCCTCCGCCCCAACTGGCTCAAACTCGACCGCGAACTCGTCGCCTCCGTCGATCGCGACCGTGTTCGGCAGAACCTCATCCGCTTCATGCTCCACTTCGGCAGGCTCAGCGGCGTGCAGATTGTCGCCGAGGGCATCGAGGAAGCCTCCGAGGTCGCCTCGCTCATGGAACTCGGCGTCAGCATCGGGCAGGGCTACTTCCTCGGACGACCCGGCCAGGCACGACAGTCTCTCGACCCCGGCGTCCTCGAAACCCTGCGCAACGCGCGACAGGGCACCGATGCTGGCCACGCCCACGACCCCCGCGAACTCCAGGCCGATGCCTACGGCCGCTCCGTCCTTGCCCTCGACGGCTCCGAGCGCGTCTCCCAGGCCGCCTTGCGAATCCTTCGCGACCCCGGCGTGCCCGGCGTCGCCGTCACCGAGGCGGGATGCCTCGTCGGCTGGTGCGCTCGCGACGAACTCCTCCGCGCCGCCAGCGACGCACGAGCATCGCAACCACTCGGCATGATCGCCCGCTCCTGCGCCACAGCGCCGGCGGATGGCACGAACGTGCTCGCTCTCCTCGAACTCGCCGCCTGCCGCGAAGAAAGCGCGGCCGGATGCCCCGTCCTTCTCGTCAAGGGCGAGACGCCCGTCGGCGTCCTCACCGTCACTGATCTTCTCCACGCCGCGCTCGACGCCTGTCGCTCCGTCCGTACCCGAACCGCACCGCTCACCGGCCTCCCCGGCCGCGTCTGCTGCGATCAGCACCTCGCCGAACTCCTCGAAGCACGCATCGGCGACGCCGCCAGCGTGCAGGCTCGCCTCGGATACGACGCCGCCATCGTCGATGTCCGCGGCTTCTCCGCCTACAACGCCGCATACGGCTACGACATGGGCGACGCCCTCATCCAGCACCTCGTCTCACTCCTCCGCGGCACCGTCGTCGGCGACGACCCGCACACCTTCCTCGGACACCTCGGCGACGACCGCTTCCTCGTCACCGCGCTCCAGGGCACGCTCGAAATGCGCCTCCTCCGACTCGTCTACCGCTTCGACCGCACCGCTCGACAGTTCTGGTGCCTCCTCGACGACGGCCACGTCGCGCCGGACCTGCCCGCGAACGGCACGCACGCCGAACCCGCCGCCGTCGGCATCCGCGTCCTTCTCGTCCGCGATGTCCTCGCCCGCGCAACACGACCGCAGGACGTCCTCCTCATGGCCGACCGCCTGCGACGACTCGACGAGCATCGCACGACCATCGCACGCCCGACGGGCGGCTCCGTCCTCCTCGCCGACGAACCGGCGAAACCCGAGGCCTCGGAACTTCGACTCTCCGCGTGAGCACGACCCGCGACCCTACACTCGCGCGTGAGCGACGACCGCGAAGCCCCCCCCACGACCAACACCCAGCCCTCCGCCGCTCGCGTCGGCATCGGTGAGCGAATCGGTGCGACCGCCGTTTCCGCCGCCTCACTCGCCGTCCTCGTCGCCGCAGCATCGGCTACCCCCGACCCCGACGGCCACGGCACGCACACACAACTCGGCCTCCCGCCATGCCCCTGGGCGCAGGCCCTCGACTGGCCATGCGCCACCTGCGGCATGACCACCGCCGTCAGCCTCGCCGCACACGGACGCTTCTTCCAGGCCTTTCTCACACAGCCGGCGGGCGCCCTCGCTGCAATCCTCCTCGCCGCACTCTTCTGGGGCTTCCTCCACGTCGCGGCAACCGGCTCGCGGCTCGGGCGGACCTATGGCAGGATGGTGACTCCACACACGACGGGCTGGGGCGTTGCCGTCCTGCTCGCGGCATGGGCCTACAAGGCTGCCGTCTGGCGGACGGGATAGGCTTCCCGTCGCGTCCCGCAAGCAGGGACGGCCGCCACGCCCTGCCGCGCCAGGCTCCTCAGGAGGTCTCACGATGACGACACGCCTGACATGGCGGACGCGATGGAAAGCGGCACGCGCCTCCCTCGCGGCCCTCGTCACCGCCGCAGGCATGAGCGGGTGCATGGTCGCCCCCCTGATCGGAGGCATGGCAGAGTCGGCCCACCGGGCAGGCTCCACAAACGTCCCCGCCCAGTACCGCGGCCTGCAGGGCAAGTCCTTCGCCGTCGTCGTCATCGCCGATCGCTCCGTCCAGGCGGACTTCCCGGGAATCGTCCCGACACTCATGGAGCGCATCACCGCCCGCCTTGCAGACCCCGCAAACGGCGTCGGCGCAACGCACTATGTCCCAGCATCACAGGCCCTGCCCTTCCTCAACAGCGACCCCACCTGGACCGCGTGGGAACCTTCACGCCTCATGGCCGAACTCGGCGTCGACCGCCTCGTCCGCGTCGAACTCATCGAGTACCGCGTCCGGGAGCCGGGCAACCCCTACCAGTGGAACGGGCTGGGCTGGGGCGCGCTCACCGTCTACGAGGCCGATTCAAACAACCCCGACTTCGAGGTCTTCAGACGCGAAATCCGCGTCCAGTTCCCCGACTCCGAGGGGCAGGGCGTCCACGGCGTCTCCGGCACGCTCGTCGCCTCAGCACTCGTCAAACGATTCGTCGATCGAGCGACCTGGCTGTTCTATGACCACAAGGAACCGAACGTCATCACCTACTAGGCCCCGTCTCCTCGCCAGCGGGCTGTTCGCGTGCATCCTCGCGTCGATGCCCTGCGCGCTCGCCGCGTGCAACATCGTCGCTCCCGTCTTCATGATCGCGCACGGCCCGCCCAAGACCCCCGCTGCACACACGCTCGAGCGCGACAGGCCGACCGTCATCCTCATCGATGACATCGGCGCCAGGCTCCCGCGCAGCGACCTGCGGCTCGCCATCGCCACCCAGGCCGAGCAGACCCTCGTGGACAAGGGCGTCGTGCGAGACCTGCGCGACGCACGCGCCGCCATCACCGCCTCGCGCCAGTCCAGGACCGGACAACTCGTCCCTGTTACCGAGGTCGGCAAGGCCGTCAACGCCGAGGTCGTCGTCTACGCCGCCGTCGAGGAGTTCACGCTCTCGCCCGACGGCCAGTCCTACCTCCCCACCGCCCGACTCCGCGTGAAGGTCATCGACGTCCCAACCGAGAAAAGGCTCTGGCCCGAGGACGACCAGGGCTACGAACTCCTCGTCACCGCCCCTCAGCGACAGGGGACCGCCCCCGTCGAGGCCGCTCGCATCCGCGAGGCCCAGGAGCAGTTCGCCAAACTCGTCGGTACACGCCTCGCGCAGACCTTCTTCTCCCACGAGAAGACCACCGTCTCGGACGAACGGGCAGCGCGGTGAACCCGGCCGAACGCCAACGGCGCGTGCTCCACCTCCTCGCTCCTCCCCCCACCGGACCGGGGCTGGACGGTGCCACGCTCGCCTGCGCCGCCGCGCTCCGACGCACTCCCGATCACGCCCACACCGTCTGCATCCTCGGCGCGGGCGAGGCCGAAACCCGCGCCGCCGACCTCGGACTCCCCACCCCAGACCGCATCGTCGCGCCGCTCGGCAGAACCGCGCTCGCCCTCAGCGGCCTTCGACGCTTCGTCCGCGACCGCGGCCCATTCGACGCCGTGCAGTGTTGGACCAAGGGCATCGAGACCACCGCACGCCGTGCCTGCGGCCCGACGGCCCGAATCCTCCCCCTCCCCTCAGCGCACGTCCTCGCCGCCGCCGCCGCAGACAGCGACTCGCGAACCGATCGCGCCTCCGCCCGGATCGCCCTCGAACTCGACGAGCACGACTTCGCCGTCGCACTCCTCGCGGACCCGCCCTCGGCGGGCGACGCTCGCCAGTTCATCTTTCTGGTCGGCCTCCTCGACATCGCCGGCACGACCATCTGCGGTCTCGTGGACGCCCGATCCGCCTCGCTCCCACGCGCGCGCCGCTTCCACGCCCGCGCGCAGATCAACTGGCGACTGCTCGTGACCAGGCGCGCCATCCCCTCGCTCATCGCCGCGTGCGACGCGGCCGCCGTCGTCGCCCGTCCCACCGACACGCACGCTCCGCCGCCCGCCGCACTCATCGCCGCCGCGCACGCCACGGGTGTTCCCGTCGTCGCCGCGACACGCATCGTGCAGGAACCGCTCTACCCCGACGAAGCACGCGACCACTGCGCCGCCGCGCTCGGCTCGGCAAACGCCATCGCCGGCGCCCTCCTCCGGCTCACCGGTGACCGTCCCCGACTCGCCGCGCTCTCCGACGCCGTGCGCCGCCACGCCCGCGAACTCGTTGAGCGATCGGACTACGCACGCACACTCGATCTCGCCTGGCGCGGTCGGAACCACGACGCACGCGAGGAGGCCGCCGCATGAGCGCGAACCACGAAACGCCGCCACGCTCGCTCCTCTTCGTCTGCCTCGGCAACATCTGCCGATCCCCGCTCGCCGAGGGCATCTTCCTCCACCTCGCTCATGCACGCGGCCTGCGCGACCGATTCGAGGTCGATTCCTGCGGCACCGGCGCGTGGCACGTCGGCGAACGCCCCGACGCACGCGCCGCAGCCGTCGCCCGCGCCAACGGTGTCAAACTCGTCTCCATCGCACGCCGGCTCGACCCCCGCACCGACTTCCAGCGCTTCGAACTCATCCTCCCCATGGACCGCTCGAACCGCGACCATCTCCTCGACGCCGGCGCGCCCGAAACCCGCGTCCGCCTCGTGCGCTCCTTCGACCCCTCGCTCCACGGCGCGCCGGAATGCGAACTCGACGTCCCCGACCCCTACTACGGCGGCCCCGACGGCTTCCAGCACGTCTATGACATGCTCACGCGATCCTGCCACGGCCTGCTCGACCGCATCGCCCCCAACCACGCCTGACTTCACAGGTCCAGCATCAGCCGCTCAGGACGCTCGATCCCCTCACGGATACGCACCAGGAACGACACCGCCTCCGCGCCGTCCACGATCCGGTGGTCGTAACTCAACGCGAGGTACATCATCGGACGCAGCGCGATCTCACCCGGACGCTCCGGGTGCTCCACCGGACGGTTCCGTATGGCGTGCATCCCGAGAATCGCCGACTGCGGCGGGTTCAGGATCGGCGTCGAGAGCAGGCTCCCGAACACCCCACCGTTCGTGATCGTGAACGTCCCTCCCTGCAACTCGCTCAGCTCGAGCTTCCCGTCCCGTGCCCGGACCGCGAAGTCCTTCACCTTCGCCTCGATCTCCGCGAACGAAAGCCGCTCCGCGTTCCGAACCACCGGCACCACCAGGCCCTTCGGGCTGGCGACAGCCAGCGCGATGTCGCAGTAGTCGTGCTTCTCGATCGCGGGCCTGCCCTCCTCATCCGTCACGATCGACGCGTTCACCAGCGGGAACGCCCGCAGCGCGCTCACCGCCGCACGAACGAAGAACGACATGAACCCCAGCCCAACCCCGTGCTTCTTCTCGAACGACTCCTTGTACCGCTTGCGGAGCTCCATGACAGCCGTCATGTCGCACTCGTTGAAGGTCGTCAGCATCGCCGCCGTGTGCTGCGCCTCCACCAGCCGCGCCGCGATCCGCTGCCGCAGCGGACTCATCCGCTCACGCGACACCACGCGCGACGCCTCCCCGCCCGAGGGGGCCGCCCCGGACGCCACACCCGAAGCCACACCAGGCCCTCGCGACTGCACCGCCGCAAGCACGTCCTGCTCGCGGATGCGCCCGCCAGCGCCAGTCCCGACGATGCGCGACAGATCGACCCCCAACTCCTCCGCCATCTTCTCCGCCAGCGGCGTCGTGCGAGGGCGTTCCGGAGGAACCGCCACCGGCGCGGCCGCCCCGGACTTCGGCGCTTCCGCTTTCGCCTCCACAGGTTTCGATGCCGCCTTCGGCGCCTCGGCCGGCTCCGGCTTCCCCCCCGCCGGCTTGGCCGATTCATCCACCGTACCCACCACCGCGCCGATCCCGACCTCATCGCCCTCCTTCGCCGCGTGGTGCAGCACGCCCGACGCCGGAGCCGTCACCTCCATCGTGATCTTGTCCGTCTCGAGGTCCAGCACAGGCTCGTCGCGCTGCACGAAGTCCCCCTCCGCACGACGCCACGACGCGATCACGCCGCTCGTCACCGACTCGCCAACGTTCGGAATCACGATATCCACCGGCATGAGGATCGTCCCTGTCTCGACGGGGTCTTGAGCGTAGAGGCTCCCAGCCCGGGCGTCATGCACCGGCGGCGACGGGCTTCGTCTGCGCCGGCGGCGCATCCCCCGATTTCTCCACGGGCCTCGGCCCCACCGCACGCGAAAGTATCGACTCCTGCTCGACCGCGTGAATCCGCTTCGAGCCGACCGCAGGCGTCGGGCTGGCCTCACGCCCGAGGTACTTCGCCGTGATCCCCAGCTCCTCGCGCAGCCGATCCATCACGAACATCGCCGCCCCCGCGTTCCGGGGCTCTTCCTGCGCCCACGCCACCTCCGCCGATGCCGGGTAGCGGTCCAGGATGCCCTTCAGCATGTCCCGGTGGAACGGGTAGAACTGCTCAAGCCGAACGAGCGCGATGTCCGTCCGACCAAGCTCACGACGACGCTCCTCCAACTCGAAATAGAACTTCCCGGTGCAAAGGATCACACGCGTCACGCCCTTGCGGTCCGCCGCCTTCGGCCCCTCGAACGCCGGGTCGTCGATCACCTCCAGGAACCGACCACGCTCCAACTCGTCGATCGTGCTCGTCACCTTGCGCAGCAGGCTCTTCGGCGTCAGCACCACCAGCGGCTTGCGGAACGCACGCTTCACCTGCCGACGCAGCAGATGGAATATCTGCGCCGCCGTCGATGGGTACACGACCTGCATGTTCCCGCCCGCGCACAGCGTCAGGAAACGCTCCACACGCGCCGACGAATGCTCCGGACCCGCTCCCTCGTACCCGTGCGGAAGCAGCAGCACCAGCCCCGACCACCGCTCCCACTTGCTCTCCGCCGACGCCAGGAACTGGTCGATGATCACCTGCGCCCCGTTCGCGAAGTCCCCGAACTGCGCCTCCCAGATCACCAGCATGTTCGGGTCCGCGAGCGAGTACCCGTAGTCGAAACCCATCACCGACACCTCGGACAGCGGGCTGTCGTACACGCAGAACCGCGCCTGCTGCTTCCCGAGCGCGAACGGCTCGCCCGCTCCAGGCTCCCACAGCGGGAGCATGTTGTTCAGCGGCGTGTACGGCTCGGCCGTCTCGAAGTCACGCAGAACAGCGTGCCGGTGGCTGAACGTCCCCCGCCGGCTGTCCTGCCCGCTCAAACGGATCGCCACGCCCTCAAGCAGCAGCGTACCAAACGCCAGCGACTCCGCGTCCGCGTAACTGATCTCACCCGTCTTCGGCAGCTGCGCTCGCGACTCCAGCAGCCGCTTCAGCTTCGGGTTCACCCGGAAGCCCTCGGGCACCCTCGCCAGCCCCGCGCACACACGCTCGATCAACTCCCGCTTCGCACCCGTCTCCACCGGATCGTGCGAGTACCGCGGCTGAAGCCCCGACCACCGAGCGCTCCCCGGGTCGATCGTCGGGTCATACGGCGAACTCTTCGCCGCCTCCTGCGCCTTCTCCAGCGCTTCGTCCAGCTGCTGGCGGATCGCCTCCATATCCGCCTCGTTGATCACCCCCTCCGCCAGCAGCCGCTCCGCGTACACCTTCAGCACGCTCGGCTTCCGCTTGATCAGCGCCGCCATCACCGGCTGCGTGAACGAGGCCTCATCCTGCTCGTTGTGCCCGTACCGCCGGTAGCACCACATGTCGATGAACACGTCCTTGCGGAACCGCTGACGGTACTCGATCGCCAGCTGCGCCGCCGCGACGCACGCCTCCGGGTCTTCCCCGTTCACGTGCAGCACCGGCGCCTCGACGAACTTCGCCACGTCCGTGCAGTACCGCGAAGACCGCCCGTCCTCCGGCAGCGTCGTGAACCCGATCATGTTGTTCACGACCACGTGGATTGTCCCCCCCGTCGTGTACCCCTCCAGCTGCGACAGGTTCAGGCACTCCGCCACGATCCCCTGCCCCGCGATCGCCGCGTCGCCGTGCACCAGCGCGGGGATCACCCGACGCCGTTCCGTGTCACCCCGCAGACGCTGCTTCGCCCGGCACCGCCCCAGCACGATCGGGTCCACCGCCTCCAGGTGGCTCGGGTTGCTCGCCATCGCAAGGTGCAGCATCCGGCCGTTCCCGAACTGCCGCGTACCGGAGTAGCCCCGGTGGTACTTCACGTCCCCGCCACCGTCCGCGAAGTCCTGCTCCCAGTTGTCCTCGAACTCCGTGAAAATCTGCGCGTAAGTCTTCCCCAGGATGTTGTTCAGCACGTTCAGACGCCCGCGGTGCGCCATCCCGAGCACGATCTCCTCGACCCCGAGCTCCGTGCTCGCTTCCGCGAGCCGGTCCAGCAGCGGGATCAGCGACTCGCCACCCTCCAGGCTGAACCGTTTGTCCCCGGGGTAACGCTTCGCCGTGAAGTTCTCGAACTGCTCCGACGCCAGCAACTGCGCCAGAACGTGCGCACGCTCACCATGCGTCAACTCGATCCGGCCGCGACGGCTCTCGAACCACGCCAGCAGCCACTCACGCTCCTCCACCGTCTGGATGTGCATGAACTCCGCGCCCGTCGAGCCGCAGTACGTCTCCTCCAGCCTCGCAACGATCTCACGCAGCGGGGTCGCCGCCGCCATCCCGATCGCGCTCGCGTCCGCGGGCCGGTCAAGGTCCGCCTCGCTCAACCCGTGGTGCCCCAGCGAAAGAGCGACCGGCCGCTCCCTCTCACGACCGAACGGGTCCAGCCGCGCCGCCATGTGCCCCATCACCCGGTACGACTCGATCAAGCGGTCCACCGCGACTTGGAACGGCGAGGCGTGCCCGACCGCCGGCTGCTGCACCGACGACGACGGCGGAGAACCCGCCAATGCCAACTCGAACCCGGCAAAGAACGCCCGCGACTCGGGCGACACCGACCCAGGGTCGCGCCGGTACCGCTCGTACTCAGCGTCGAGGTAGGGGGCGTTCCACCCGTTCACGGAGGGGGACACGGCTCTGGGCGGGAGGCTCATCACGAATCCCTGTGGGAGGGCCGGAGGACGGCCGCACGGTCGCCCCCGGGCATTCCGGGATAGTAGGCGAAGGTATCGGCAACAACGGGCCGCGACTGCCGAACTGCCCCCCGCTTCCCCCGCAAACCGCCCCCGGACGGGGCCGCACGCTCACCCGAACCGCCCGCTGATGTACTGCTCCGTCAGTTGCTTGCCGGGGTTCTGGAACACCTTCTCCGTCCGGTCGAACTCCACCATCTCCCCGAGGTACATGAACGCCGTGAAGTCCGACACACGCCCGGCCTGCTGCATGTTGTGCGTCACGATCAGCACCGTCACACGCTCCTTCAGCGACTGCACCAGTTCCTCGATCCGGGCCGTCGCCACCGGGTCCAGCGCGGAGGTCGGCTCGTCGAACAGCACCATCTCCGGCTCCGTCGCCAACGCCCTCGCGATGCACAGCCGCTGCTGCTGACCGCCCGACAGGTCATACGCCGGCTTGCGAAGCCGGTCCGACACCTCGTCCCACAACGCCGCCGCCCGGATCGCCGCCTCCACACGGTCCGCGATCTCCGACCGGCCACGAACACCCTTCATCCGAAGCCCGAACGCCACGTTCTCGAAGATCGACTTCGGGAACGGGTTGGGCTTCTGAAAAACCATCCCGATCCGCATCCGCATCTCGATCGGGTTGACTCGCCGGTCGATGATGTCCGTCCCGCTCGGGTGCAGCACAATCTGCCCCGCGTACCGCGTGTTCCGGTACAGGTCGTGCATCCGGTTGAAGCACCGCAGCAGTGTCGTCTTCCCGCACCCCGAAGGACCGATCAGCGCGGTCACACGCCGATCCGCGATCGGGATCGACACGTTCTTCACCGCCTGCACCCTCCCGTACCAGAAACTCAGTGCGCGAACGTCCGCCTTGATCGGCGGCGGGACGTGCCGGCCCGACGCCACCCCAGGCCACGCCGACCACGCCTCGCGCAGCGACGCCTCACGAGTCTCCATCTGCTGTGCCACGGGGCGGTCCATCGTCTCCAGTCCTGCCGTCACCATCGGATCCGCCTCCTCATCCGGTTGCGGACCACGATCGCCAGGGCGTTCAGTCCCAGCGTAGCCACGATCAGCACGATCCCGGCGGCCGCCGCGTTCGCAAGGAACGCCTCCCCGGGCCTCGACACCCAGTTGAACATCTGGATCGGCAGCACCGTGAACCCCGAATCCAGCCACTCGAACGGTCCGTACAGCCCCCCGCCATCCTCCTCCGGACGCGGCGCGAACGGCGTCGGCGGCAGGAACGCGATGAACGTCAACGCCCCGATCGTGATCAGCGGCGCCGTCTCACCGATCGCTCGCGACAACGCGATGATCACACCCGTCGCAATACCACCGGTCGAGTACGGCAGCAGGTGGTGCCGCACCACCTGCCACCGCGTCGCACCCATCGCGTACGCCGCCTCCCGGATGTGCTGCGGGATCGACCGCAGCGCCTCGCGCGTCGCCACGATCACGATCGGAAGAATCAGCAACGCCAGCGTCAGCCCCCCCGCCAGGATGCTCTCGCCAAGCCCGAACGTGTACACGAACAAGCTGAGCGCCATCAGCCCGTACACGATCGACGGCACCCCCGCAAGGTTCGCGATGTTGATCTCGATGATCGCCGTGAACCAGTTCCGACGGCTGTATTCCTCGAGAAACACGCCCGCAGCCACCCCAAGCGGGATCGCCGTGAACGCCGTCACCAGCATCACGTAGAACGATCCGACGATCGCCGACGCGATGCCCGCCTGCTCCGCCTTTCGCGACGGAAACGATGTCAGAAAACTCCACGACAGCCGCCCGAGACCGGTCCTCGTCAGGTCGAGCAGCAACGCCCCCAGCACCAGCAGCGCAATCACCGTCAGCGACGCCCCGAGCGCCTGGAACCCGAGGTCCTGGTACCGCCGGAACCGGATGGTGCGCTCAATCGGGGTCATGCGTCAGTACGCCTGCCTGAATCGCTTGCGGAGCAGGTACCCCGCCACGTTGAATCCCAGCGTCGCCACGAACAGCGTCAGCCCCGCCGCGAAGATCGCCTGATACCCGATCTCCCCGTGCTGCACGTCCCCCAGGCTCACCGACACGATGAACGCCGTGATCGTCGCCCCGGGCTGCCCGGGATTCACGGCGTCCAGCGGACGCGCCGGGTCGATGCTCAGCGGCTGCTGGCCCGCCGCCACCGCCACGATCATCGTCTCACCCACCGCACGCGAGATGCCCAGCACGTATGCCGCCGCGATCCCCGAGAACGCCGCCGGGAACACCACCCGCATCGCCGTCACGATCTTGTTCCCACCCACCGCGAACGAACCCTCACGCAGCAGCATCGGCACCGCACGCATCGCGTCCTCGCTCAGCGAACTCACGTACGGGATGATCATGATCCCCATCACCAGACCCGCCCCCAGCATGTTGAACGTCGGCAGGCCCGGCCACATCCGCTGCAGCAGCGGCGTCACGAAGAGCAGCGCAAAATACCCGTACACCACCGTCGGAACCGCCGCCAGCAACTCCAGCACCGGCTTCACCGTCTCGCGCAGGCGCGCCGGTGCGAACTCGCTCAGCCAGATCGCAATGACGCTCCCCACCGGCAACGCCACCGCAAGCGCGACCATCGTCGTCACCAGCGTACCCATCAGCAGCGGAACGATCCCGTACCGCGGCACCGCGAACTGCGGCGTCCACATCGTGTCCGTCAGAAAGTCCTTCACCCCCACCGCACGGAAGAACGGCACCGACTCCGAGATCAGGATGTACACGATCCCCAGCGTCACCGCGATCGACGACGCCGCAGCCAGCGCGAGCACGCACTGCATCGCCCGGTCCACCACCGCCCGCCGCAACCGCAGCACGGCCGCTGCATCGGCGTGCGGCACCGATCGCTGGACCGGCTTCGCGGCATCTGCGGCTTCCCGCGGCTCCACCATCTCGCTCCGGGGCGATCCGCCCCCGCTTGCCTCACCGCGTCGGCTGGCGGCTCAGAATCTCCTCGACCGAAACACCAACCTCCGGCTCGCCGCCGAACGCCGTGCCCGTCTGCCCCGAGCGTAGCCGATCCCGGGCCATCTCGTAGGCACGCGCCGGCAGCGGCAGATACTTCACCTCCTCAGCCAGTTCCGCCGCGTGCTCAAGATAAAAGTCCACGAACTGCTTCACCCACGGCTTCGTCTCGTACGAGTTCCTGTTCACGTACAGGAAGAGCGGCCGCGACAGCGGGTTGTACAGCCCCTTCACCACGTTGTCCATGTCCGGCAGCATCGGACCGTGCTCGTCCTGCTCCCAGTCGATCGCCACCGCGCGCAAACGGTTCGTGTTCTCCGCGTAGTACGCGAACGGCAGATACCCCAGCGCGTGCCGATTGCCCTCGATCCCACGCACCAGCACGTTGTCGTCCTCGCTCCCCGTGAAATCGCCCCGGCTCGACTTCGCCTTCCCCACGACCGCCTCGGTGAAGTAATCGAACGTCCCCGAATCCGTCCCCGGACCGAACAGGTCGATCCGGTGCTCAGGCCAGCCGGCGCGGACCTGGCTCCACATCGTGATCTTCCCCTGCGCTTCAGGCTCCCACAACCGCTTCAGCTCCTCGACCGTCATCGAGGTCGCCCACGTGTTGTCCTTGTGCACCGCAACCGTGATCGCGTCGAAGCAGATCGGCAACTCAAAGTACTCCACCCCGTTCTCGCGCGCCAGCGCCATCTCACCCCCCATGATCGGACGAGACGCGTTCGAGATGTCCGTTTCCCCCCGGCAGAACTTCTTGAATCCCCCGCCCGTCCCCGAGATGCCGACCGTCACCTTGACGCGACCCCGCGTCGAGTTCTGGAACTCCTCCGCCACCGCCTCCGTCACGGGAAAGACCGTGCTCGAACCATCAATCTTCACCAAGCGGTCCTGCGCGACCGCCGGTGAAGTCGCCGGAACGCTCGAAACCGCGAACGCCAGAGCCGCCCAGGCAGCCGTGCCCAACAATCCCATCCGCGTGCGCATGCGTGTCTCCTTGAAGATCGCACGATCGTAGCGAACAGCGCGCCACACCACGCGCAGCACCCGCCCGAAACCACGCGGATTCCGGCTAAGTTTGCGCTAAGGCGCCGCGAACCTTCCTGACGTATCGCCTCACCGGCCGCCCATCCGGAACGTGATCGGCCGCGGCGTGTCCGCTCTCGGCCCCCCGTCCGTCGGGGTGAACACCGCCGTCAGTTCCGTCGTCGTCGCAGGGAACTGGTCCGTCGACGCCTGACGGATGTCCAACTGGAACAGATGCACCGGCCCCACCGCGTTGCGGCGCCGCGTCGCCGCCAGCATCCCTTCCGTCATCGTCCACGTCGCCAGTTCCCGCCCCGACGCCGTGTCCGTCAACGCCAGCCGGACACCGCCGTCCTCGTGCACCGGCACCGGGTAGCCGTTGATCCAGAAATACATCGTCACCAGCAGCGTGTCCGGGTAGCCGTTGCGGTCCTCGTCAACCGGCGCGTCCACCCCCAGCGTCACGTACGACACCGGCGCGCCCGCCGGCGCGGGCGGGATCGCATGTCTCCGATCCTCCTCCACCGTACCCGACGACGCGCACCCCGTCAGCGACGCCACCGACGGCGCAAGCACGGCGGCCGCCACACAAACCGCCAACCGCAGCCGCCGATCATCGCCCGTCATCGGCCATCTCCTCCCGCCGCGCCCGATCCGCCGGGAAACGCGGAACGCTATCCCAGTCAACGCCGCTCGACACCGGCCTCATCGAGTCGCCCTCCGGCTCGCCCCGCCTCTCATCCGCGGGGAACTTCGGGGCATCCGCCGGGAACTCGTCCATCGGCTGCGGCGACAGCCGCTTCGGCACCTCCGTGTCGTCCAACGCCTCGATCACCCGCTGCGGATCGCTGATCCGCATGATCTCACCGTCGCTCAAACGCTGGTACCGCTCGATCGAACCCGACCCCCCGGGCACGATCCGAGGCGTCAGGATCACCAGCAATTCCGTCTTCTGGTTCAGCATCTTGTTCGAGCGGAACAGCCCGCCCACCACCGGCAGGTGCCCGAAGAACGGGATGCGGTTCTCGCGCTCCTCCGCCGTCGTCTGGATCAGGCCGCCGATCACCACCGTCTGCCCGTCCATCACCGCCACCGTCGTCTCCACCTTGCGAACGTTGATCACCGGGCTGGACAGGTTCTCCGAAATCTGAATCTCGCGCTGGCTCAGCGTCGAAATCTCGGGTCGGATGTCCATCCGCACGAACCCGTCCGGGCTGATCGTCGGCACCACCTGCAGGATGATCCCGATCTCACGCCGCTGCACGTCCGATCGCACGTTCCCCGTGTCCGAACGGTCGAACGCCGACACCAGCCCGATGTCCTCGCCCACCTGAATCCGCGCGATCTCGTTGTTCCGCACCGTCACCTGCGGCCGGCTCAGAACCTCCAGTTTCCCCTGCACCTCCAGCGCGCGGATCAGCAACTCGAAGTCCAGCGACGACACCGCGATGTTCGGCGTCCCGATCGCCGACGAGACCCCCGTCCCAGCCGCGAACACCCCGATCTTGTACGCGTCGTTCCCCAGGCCCGTGTCGCCCCCCACGCGAACGTCGAACCCCCACGTGTTCTCCGCGTCCAGCGACACCTCCGCCAGCAGCACCTGGATCATCACCTGCGGCGGCGCGGCGTCCAACTCACGCACGATCCGCTCCACCGTGTCCAGGTACCGCGGCGACGCCGAGATCAGCAGCTTGTTGCTCTTCTCGTCCCCGACGATCGTCACCTCGTTCTCCAGCTGCCTCGCCGCCGAGCCTTGCATCTCCGCGCTCAGCGTCCGCTGCAGCCGGTCCGCCTCCGACTGGAAGTACCCCTGCAGCGTGCGCTCCACGTCCGTCGCACGCGCGTTCGCAAGGTGCACGACCATCTGCTCGCGCTCGTTCGCCTGGATCGAGTCCAGCTCACGCACCACGTCCCCCACCAGTTCCAGGTACTCCTCCGTCCCCGACACCAGCAGCGAGTTCGTCCGCGCGTCGATCGTGATCGAGAGCTCCTGCCGAACGTCCGGCACCGCCGTCACGTTCGTTCGCCCGAGGCCGCTCAGCGTCGGGTCGTCCTCCGCCCCGGGCATCCCCGTCGGGATCAGCACCAGCCGGTCGCCCTGCTGCTGCAGGTTGAACAGGTCGCGCAGCAACTGCGCCATCGCGCGCGCATCCGCGTTCACCAGCCGGTAGTGCTCGATCTTCCGCGACCCCGCTCGGCTCATGTCCAGGTCCGAAACGATCGCCGACACCAGGTCGACGATCTGCGTCGGCGCGGCCACCATCACCGAGTTCGTCCGAAGGTCCGGCGTGATCCGCACCTGCTCCCGGATGAAGTCGTCCACCTCCGCCTCGGTCATGTCGCGCCCGGCAAGCCCCTCCGCCCCCTGTGCCACCTGGTCGCGGAAGTACCGCAGCCGCACCGCCTGCCCCCCCGCCGCACCGGACAGCGAACGCCCCGCAAGCACGCCCTGGATCAGCTGCACCACCTCGATCGCGTTCGCCGACTTCAACTCGATCCGCCGAACGTCCTGCACCGTCGCGATCTCGTTCGTGTCCAGCCGCTCCACCAGCCCGCGGATCACGTTCACGTCGTCCTGCGTCCCGCTCACGATCAGCGCGTTCAGACGCGGGTTCGGCACCACCAGCACGCTCCCCGACCCGCGCCGCTCGTTCTCACGCTGCACGTACAGGCTGTTGATCGACTGCACCGCGTCCACCGCCCGCGCCGCCTTCAACTGGATCAACGCCACCCGCTCCCCGCGCAGGATCGCGTTCGCGTCCTTCCGCAGCGCCTCGATGAAATCCCGCACCAGCTGCAGGTTCTCGTCGCTGCACGCCAGGATCAGCAGGTTGTTCGTCGCGTCCGGCACGATGCTGAACACGTCCCCCGGCGACTGCACGCTCCCCGCACGCTGCGTCGCCGCGATCCGGTCACGCATCAGGCGGTCAAGGCTCGCGGCCAGCTGCGTCACGTTCCCGTCCGGCACCGGGATCACGTGCAGCCCCACGGAATACGACGCGTCCGCCGTGTCCAGCGACTCGATCAGGCTCCCCACGACCTCGAAACTGCGCTGGCTCGTCGCCACGATCAGGCTGTTCGTTCGCAGGTCCGACGAGATCACCAGACGGTCCTCCGGCCGCAGCGAACCCGCCTGCTCACGCTGCCGGAAGACGTCACCGATGATCGCTCCGACGCGGTCCGCCAGCGCGTGCTTCAACGGGAAGAACCGCACCAGGTTCCCCGCCGCCGCCAGTTCCACGTCCAGCTGCGACACCAGCTCGTTCACCAGCCGCAGGTTCGCCGGCGTCCCGACCACGATGATCGAGTTCAGGTCCGTCTCCGGCGTGATCGAAAGCCCCACCAGCGGCGCGAAGATGTCCGACTCGATCCGCGACGCAGGGTCCATCGGATCCCCGCCCTTCTGCACCATCCGCAGCCGAGCCGCCTGGTTCCGAAGCGCGGCGATCTCCGGCGTCGATGCCTGCGCGTCGATCAGCACGCTCCGCAACGTCGCCGCAACCGTCCGCGCGTCCGCGTGTTCCAGCCGGATGATCGTCGGCTCCACCCAACGCTCCGCACGGTCGTCGTCCAGGTCGCGGATCAGCACCTCCACGAGCGCGACCGCCTCCTCACGACCGGCCACGATCAGCGCGTTCGTGCGCTCGTCCACGGACACCGCGATCTCGCCGGCCAGCGCCTGGCCCGTCGTCGTCACCGGCAGACCGCGCCGCTGCGTCCCCGGCAGTCGCCGCAACGCCTCCCCCTGGCTGAACAACTGCTCGATGATCCCACGCACCCGCACCGCGGCCGAGTTCTCCAGCGGGAAGATGCGCACCACCACCGAATCCCCGATCGGCAGCGTGTCCAGCGAACGCACCACCGACTCCATCACCCGAACGTTCCCCTCCGTCGACGCGATCACCACCGCGTTCGACTGCACGTCCGGCACCAGCCGGATCGGCCTGGAGAGGTCGAGTTCCAACTTCCCCTGGTCCAGCCCCGTCGGCCTCAGGTTCAGCCGCCGCACGTGCTCCGACAGCGCAGCCGCCTGACTCGACCCCGACGCCTGCTGCGCCGGATCCAGCATCACCCGCAGCGTCTGCACCAGCGCTTCCGCGGACGCCAGCCGCAACTGGATCACCGACGCGTGCTGCGTCGCGTCCGCGGGCGCGGCGTCCAGCGCACGCACCAGGCCCACGATCACCTGACCGTCGTGCGCCCCCGCGATCACCGCCAGCGCCTGCCGAGTCTTCAGCGGAATCAGCGTCACCGGCTCCGAGACCACACCAGGCCGATCCCCCTGCGGCGGGCGCGTCACGCCCATCTGCTCCAGCATCTGCCGGACCGCCTCCGCCGAGTTGTTCTGCACGTCGATGATGAACACCCCGGGCGCGATCCCCCCAGGACCGATCGGCTGGTCCACGCCGTCCGGCGCAATCGCAGGCGTGTCCAGCTCACGCACCACGCGCTCGATCTGCTCGAAAATGCCCGGCGAAGCCGCGATCACCAGCGAGTTCGTCGTCCGGTCAACCTCCACGCTCAGCGTCTCGCCAAGCTGCTGCGCCGCAGGCGCGAACGTCGCACGGATCGTCTGCTGCAGCCTCGCCGCCGGGATGCTCGTCAGCCGCAGCACGTGCGGCGAGACCCGCAGCCCGCTCCCCGAAACGATCGCCTGCGCCAACGCCTTGATCTGCGCCAGCTCCGTCCCCGCCGCACGCACGATCAGCGCGTTGCTCGCGTCGTCGCCGTACACCATCACCGCGCCGGGGCCGGTGCGACGGATGCGGTCCGACTGGAACATCTCGCGGATCGCCTGCGCCACCTGCGACGCCTTCCCCGCGTCGATCGGGATCACCGTCGGCTCGGGCATCGCCGCGAACCCCGGCACGTCCAACTGCTCCACCACTCGCTCGATGCGCAGCAGCTCCTGGCGGCCAGCCGAAACGATCAGCGAGTTCGTGAACACCTCCGCCGAGACCGACGGCGTCCCCTCCGCCGACACCAGCACGGGCGGCGGCAGCGCGGCCGATCGCTCGTCCTGCCGAACCCCACGGTTGGCCTGGTCCTGCGCTCGACGCAACTGCTCCGCCATCGCCTGGTCCTGCAACTGCGCCCGGAACCCCTCGTTCAGCGCTCGCGCCACGCTCGTCGCGTCCGCGTGCTTCAGCGGGATCACCACCAGCTGCCGCGACGTGTCGTACGCCTCCGTGTCAAGCTTCGAAAGCAGCGCCCGGATGTTCTCCCACTCCCCTTCGTCCGCGCTGATCACCAGCGAGTTGCTCGTCGGGTCCGCGATGATCGTCGCGTTCCGCGCCCCCGCCGTCGTCGCCTCCGCCGCGAACCGCCCGTAGAACACGCCCAGCGCCTTGGCCGTCTGCTCCGCGTCCGCGAACTCCAGCTTCACGAACTCCGACTTCCGACCCGGACCGGACGGCACGTCCAGCTGCTCGATCATCTCCGAAATCTGACGCATCTGGTCCGGCGTCGCCAGGATGCTCAGCGTGTTGTCGATGCTGTTGAAGTCGATGCTCGGGTCCGGCTCCCCGGTACCCCGCGGCCGGTTCCGCAGCAGCAGGTTCAGCGTGAAACGCACGTCCGTCGCCAGCGCGTGGTTCAGCCGCACCACGCGGAACTGCTGCATCTGCTGCTCAGGCTCCACGTCCAGCCGGCGAACGTGCTCCTGCACCTGCGCGATCGCCTCGTCCGATCCCGTCAGCATGATCGAGTTGCTGCGAACCACCGGCGTGATCTTGACCTTCAGGTTCTCAGGCAGCGCGGCCCGCAACGCCTCCACCACCTCCTGCACCCGCGCCTTCTCCAGGCTGATCGTCACGATCGATCCAACCTGCCGAACCTCGTCCAGCATCGCCACCAACCCGTCCACCTGCGCGAACACCTTCCCGGGCGCGGAAACGATCAGCGAGTTCGTGCTCGGCTGCGCTGTCACGATCACGCGGTCCTCCGCGCGACCCGTCGCCGGGAACTGCTCACGGATCACGTTCGCCGCGTCCGCAACGTTCGTGTTCTGCAGGTAGTACATCTCCCGCCGGCGGTCCGGACCCAGCTCCGGCTGGTCCAGCTGCGCAACCATGTCGCGGATCATCGCCATGCTCACAGGGTCCGCCGACACCAGCAGCACGTTCCCGTCACGCGAACCGATGATCGACAGCCCGTCCTCCGGAAGCCCCTCCGCCCGCGCCCGCTCCAGGAAGAACTGCCGCAGGCTGTTCCCCGCCCGGTCCGCCTGCGCGTGCTCAAGCCGGATCGACTCGATCACCTGATCCGGCCTGCCGCTCGCCGTGTCCAGCTGCTCGACGTACGCCTGCGCCTGCTCGACCTTCGCCCCCTTGCCCACCAGGATCAGCGTCCGACGCCGACGGTCCACCTCCACCGTCACCGCGTCCGGATCCGGACCGCGCCACGTCCGCCACCCCGGCGTCACCATCGAACGCTGGATCACGTTCGCCAGCGCCTGAGGGTCCGCGTTGCGCACCGGCACCGCACGCACCACCAGCGCGGTCAGGTCCGAACGAGGCTGGTCCAGCGCGGCGATGATCCGCTCCATCGTCGCCATCGTCTCGCCCTGGCCCATCACCACGATGCTGTTCGTGTGCTCGTTCGGACTCACGAACAACTTGTCCTCGCTCGACGCCTCCGGCCTCCCCCCGAACCACGGCATCCGCTCGTACTGCAACTCCCACGCGATGTCCGTCACCGTCTCCTGGATGTCCGTCACGCGCACGTGCTGCAACTGCACGATGTTGAACCGCATCTCCTTCGACGGCGCAGCCTCGTCGAACGTCGAAGCCAGCGAACGCAACTGCTCGAAGTCCTCGTCGCTCGCCGCGATCACCACCGTCCCGCTCCGACGATCTCCCGTGATCGCCACCCCAGGCCCCGCACGCCGCCCCGCACGCTGCGTCGCCTGCGCACGGTCCTGGTAGAACTGCCGCAACGCCTGCGACACCGTCTGCGCATCCGCGTTGTGCAGCCTGATCGCACGCACCGGCAGGTCCGCAACCTTGCTCGTGTCCACCTCCGCGACCACCGACCGCACGTCCGCCAGGTCCGCCTCCGAAGCCCGCACCACCAGCAGACCCGACTGGTCCTCCGCCGATATCTGGATGCGCTCACGCCGACCCGGATCACGCCCGATCAGCACCTGCTCCACGATCCGCTGCACCGTGCTCGGCTGCGCGTGCGCCAGCGGCAGGATCGCCAGCGAAAGCCCGTCCTCCGCCTGCCGAACGTCCGCCGCCGCCAGCAGCCGCACGATCTCCTCGTGCTGCGACGCCGACGCCGTCACCAGCATCGAGTTCGTCCGGTCGTCCGCGATGAACCGCGCCCGCGGCAGGTCGTTCGCCCCCGGCCCCTGCCGCTGCGCCTCGAACAACTGCTGCAGCGTCGGCGACAACTCCGTCGCCCGCGCGTTCTCCAGCGCATAGCGACGGATCGCCAGCCGGTCCGCCACAGGACTCTGGTCCAGCAGCGAGATCAGCCCGTCGATCAGCCCGATCGCCTCGTCCGGCGCGGCCACGATCACCGACGCCCCCCCCGGGTCCGGAGTCACCGTCACCAGCGACGGATCGACCGCCCCACGCACCGGCCGCTCGCCCGGCGCCACCACCGTCAGGTCCAGGCCCCGGAGCCGCTGCGCCTGCCGCCCGCGCGGCGTGATCTGGAACAAGTCCTGGATCGCCGACGCCGCTCCCGCCGCCGTCACGTTCGACAAAGGATAAATCTTCACCGTCAGCGACCGCTGCGCCTCCAGCGACGCCAGCGATGCGATCAAGCGCCCAACCGTCTGAAAGTCCGTGTCGTTCGCCCACACGATCAGCGCGGTCTCGCTCGGGTCCGACGCGACCGCCACGCGACCCGTGAACCCGCCCGGGTTGGCCGCCGACACACTCCCGACGTTGCTCACCGTCTGCGACACCAGCTGCTGGATCGCCCGTGCATCCGCCGACGCAGGCAGCGTCACGATCCGCACCGACGTCGGCTCCGCCGGCATCTGCTGCTCGATCAGCCGCGCCAGCTCCAGCACCCGCTCCGTCAGCCGCGGCGACCCGACCACCACCAGGCTGTTCGACGACGGATCGACCGCGATCCGCACCGTCGGCTCCTCGGCCTCCGCCTCCGGCTGCGCCATCGCCCCCGACCCGACGACCCACACCAGCGCGCCCGCCGGCCCGCCCGTCACCGCAGGCGCACGCCGAAACCCCGCGTCGCTGCGCGGCTCCCCCCCCCCCGACGGCTTCGCGTCCCCCTGCAGCAGCTCCTCCGTCGAGATGATCTCGACCTTCACGCCGCCCTGCTGCTCCAGCAGCCGCTTCAGCGTCGCCGCCATCAGCTGCGCGTCCGCCCGAGAGCGGTCGATCGGGATCATCCGCATCTGCCGGCTCGTCGTCAGTGTCGCCGCGTCCAGTTCGCGCGCCAGCCGGTCCACCGTCTGCATCTGCGCCGCCGTCGCCCGCACGATCAGCGCGTTCCCGCCCGCGTCCACCCGGATCGTCGGCGGCTGCCTCCCGTCCGCCTCGTCCGCGAACACCGCCTCGAGGTTCTGCGCCAGCGTCGTCGCGTCCGCGTTCACCAGCGGGATCACCCGCACCAGACGCTCGCCCCCCGGCCCGCCTTCCGGCGGCGCGTCCAGCTGCGCGATCACCTGCTCCGCAAGCTCCAGCGTCGCAGGCGGTGCGCTCACCACCACCGCGTTCAGCCGCCGCTCCGCCGCCACGCGCACCTTCGCCGTCCGTTCCTCGCCAGGCCCGCGCAGCAGGAACTGCCACCGCTGCCACTCCGGCACCATGTCGATCGCGGACTCACGCACCAGCACCTGCTCGACGATCGGCGCCACCGTCTCCGCCCGCGCGTGCCGCAGGAACACCGTCCGCACCGACACGCGGTCAGGCTCCACCGTCGCGTCCATCTCTCGCACCAGTTCCCCCGCCTGCGCAAGCCGTTCCGCAGACGCCGCCACGATCACCGAGTTGCTCGCGGGTTCCGGCGTCACCGTCGGCGTCGGCTCACCCGGCCGTGCCTGCGCCGTCAGCGCGGCCCGCAACGCCTCCGCCGCGCTCGCCGCCTGCCCACGCTCGAACCGGAACACCGCCACCTGCACCGACCGCGAAGCCGCAGGCTGGTCCAGCGTCTCCACCAGCTGACGCGCCATCGGCACCAGCACGCTCGGCGCGCTGATCACCAGGCGGTTCGTCTGCGCGTCCGCGTTCACCCGCGGCGACGCCACCGACACCCCCGCTCGCTCCGCCCGCACCAACTCCGCAGGCCACCGCGCCCGATCCGAGACCAGCGACTCCACCGTCCCGGCAACCGCACGCGCGTCCGCGTGACGCAACTCCACCACCGCCAGCTCCGTCTGCGGCACACCCGGCACCCGGCCGTCGAACTCCGACATCAGCCGCACCGCCTCGGCCACCTGCTCCTGCGTTCCTACCGCGACGATGCTCCCCGAGCGAGCGTCGGGCGTCAGTTCCATCGCACGCCGGCCCTGCGGCACCGTCTGGTTCACGATCCGCGCCACCGTCTGCGCCAGTTCACCCGGCGCGGCCCGCGCCGGCGTGAACGTCTCCACCACGCGCCCCGTCGCCTCCACCGGCTCATCCAAGCGCCGGATGATCGTCCGCGCCAGGTCCAGCGTCTCCGCGGGCGCGGACACGATCAGCGAGTTTGTTCGCTGCTCCGCCTCCACACGGATCGTCGGACGACGGAACAACTCCGGCGTCCGCGCATAACGCAACTGCAGCGTCAGAATCCGGGGGTCCGTCTCCTGCTGCTGCATCAGCAGCCGCTCCACCGTCTGCGCGATCTGCGTCGCGTCCGCGTGTTCAAGCGCGAACGTCTCGACTCCCATCGTCTCCGGGTCCACCGGCCGAACGTCCAGCGGCGCAACCAGTTCCTCCACCTTCCGCAGGTCCGCCTCCGACCCCGACAGGATCAGCGCGTTCGAGCCGGTCGCCGCGATCACCCGCACGTCGCCACCGCCGGGCAGCTCCATGCTCGGGATCGTCGCCGTCAGCGTCTGCGCCACCGCCGAGGCGTCCGCGTACGACAGCGGCGTCACCCGGATCACTCGCCGACCGGACGCCGCCGCCTCCGTGTCCAGCGCACGCACCAGCTCCTCCGCGACCTGCTGGATCGCCTCCGGCGCGGAGATGATCAGCGTGTTCGAACCCGCGTGCGACGACACGTTCAGCAACGCCTCCGCAGCCGCCGGAGAACGCCCCGCACGCTCCTCCTCGTCACGCAACCGCGTCGCCAGCAGGTCCCGCAGCAGCGGCTGCAACCGCTCCGCCCGCGCGTGCTTGAGCGCGTACATCTTCAGCGTCGTCGCCGGACGGTCCGGCGCCTGCCCGATCTCCTGCAGCACACGCTCCACGTCCGCGAACACCGCCGACGGCCCGCTCACCACCAGCGACCGCGTCGCCGGCTCCGTGCTCACCGTCACCGGCGTCCGGCTCCCAACCCGAAACGCACCGCTCGACGAGAGCTCACGCAGCGTCCTCGCCACCGCGTCCAGGTCCGCCCGCTCCAGCCGGTACGTCCGCACCTCCGCGTCGTCGCCACGGTGCTGCTGGTCCAGCGAACGCACGATCTGCTCGAAACCCGCCAGACGCTTCCCAGGAGCGTCCACGATCAGCGAGTTCGTCGCCCGGTCCGCACGCACCGTGATCTCCTTCGGAAGCCGCAGGTCCGGACGAGGCAGCCGAGTCCGAGGATCGATCGGCATCGGCGGCTCCGGATACATCTGGTCGATCGTCTGCGCCAACTCCTCCGCTCGCGCCCACGCCAGCGGGAAGATGCGAATCTCCCGGCCCTCGGCGTCCAGCGCCTGCGTCTCATTCAACTGCTCCACGATCGCCTCGATCTCCGGCAGCAGGTCAGGGTGCGCCGACACGATCAGCGTGTTCGTCGGGTCGTCCGCCCGCACGTTCACAGGCTGCTTCGATCGCTCTTCCGGCGTCCGCTGGTCGAACGACGACTGCAGCACCTGCGCCAGGTTCCCCGCGTCCGTGCTCCGCAGCCTCAGAATCCGCAGCGGAGGCCTCTCCCCGGCCTGACGCGCGTCCACGCTCCGAACCAACTGCTCGATCACCGCCAACTGCGACGGCTGCGCAGCAACCAGCAGCGAGTTCGTCGACTCGATCGGCTCGAACACCGGCCTCGGACCGCCCTGGATGATCAGAGACTCACTCGCCGCCGCCATCTCGTTCAGAAACGAGATCACCTCGTGCACGCTCGCCAGCTTCAACTCGATCATCCGGACCTCACGCACCGGCGAGACCAACTGCTGCACCTGCCCGATCACGCTCGAAAACTGCTGCATCCCCGCCGGATCCCCCATCACCAGCAGGTTCCCCGACACCGCGTCGATCTCGATCTCCACCCGCCCCTGCTGCTCACGCGGCAGCCCCTCGTTCAGACGCGTCAGCAACTCCTCCACACGCGCCCGAACCTTCGCGGGATCGCCCGCGCCCGCAGGAACCACCCGGAACTCACGCCGGCCCGGCTCCTCCGCGTCCAGCTGCGCGATCAACCGCTCCAGCACACCGTGCTGCCCGGGCAGCGCACGCACGATCAGCGTGTCCAGCTCGTCCAGCGGCTCGAACGTCGGCTCGTGGTACGCCGACCCGTCGTCCGGCGTCAGCATCGGACGAGCCAACCGCTCCAGCCGCGGACCCAGCTGCGACGGCACCGCCGTCTTCAGCGCATACGCCCGGCTCTCAACGTCCACCACCACCCCGGACTCCGCCGTCCGCAGCAACTGCTCCAACCGCGCCAGACCCGCCCGCGTCCCGATCAGCGTCACGCTCCGGCTCGCCCCGTCCAGCGTCGCACGCACCGGGTCACGCTCCGCCTCGCCCGTCGCAGCGTCCAGTTCCTGCGCACGCGCCAGCATCGCCGCGGGGTCGCCCGTCGCGATCCGAACCACCCGCACCTCCACGTCCGCCCCCGAACGCACGTCCAGGCCCGCGATCAGGCCCTCCAGCGCCGCCACCTCCGCGGGCGGACCCGCCACCAGCAAGCCGCGACCGTCCGGCGTCGCCGTGAATCGCACCGCCGACTGCTGCCGCGGTGTCAGCATCCGCGACAGAATCTGCTCCACCCGCGCAGGCTCCACGTGCTTCAACGCCACCACCCGCCCCACGCTCTCCGCAGCCGGCCGGCGAGCATGCCCCGTCTCCGCCGCCGGGTCGATCTCACCGATCAGCGCGCTCGCCTGCGCCAGCAACGACTGCGACGCCACCACGCTCACCTTGTTCACCGTGCCGAGCGGCACAACCACCGGCTTCGACTCCTGCGGCACCGCCGCGTACAGCGCGTTGAGCCGCTGCGCCGCCTCGTCCGGCGTGATCGTCTCCAGCGCGAACGTCATCATCTGCCGATCGCCAGTCACGCCGTCCCCGGGCACGTCGATGATCGTGATGAGCTCCCGCACCGTCTGAAGCCGAGCCTCAGGACCCACCGCGATCACCGAGTTCGTCCGCTTGTCCGACTCCAGGCTCAGCCCCGCGATGTCGATCTCCTCCAGCGTCCGCACCTTCCCGTCCTGCGGGTTGATGATCTGCTTCACCACACGCTGACCCACCAGCCCCTTCAGCGCGGTCACCGCCTGCTCCGCGTTCGCGTGCCGAAGCCGGAAAAGCTCGAACGCCGAGTCCACCGGCCTCTGCGCGTCGATCAACGCGATCACGTCCCGCAGACGAACGCACTGCGCCGCCGTCTCCACGAGGATCAGCATGTTCTGAGCCTCGACCGCCGTCACCGCACCGAACGGCGCGAGCAAGGGCTTGATCTGCTCCGCAACCACGTTCGCCCGCGAGTTCTGCAGAGGGATCATCACCGTCAGAATCTGGTCCGGCGTCACGCCGGGCGGGATCAGCGAAGCGTCGAAAACCTCGCTCGGCCTCTTCACGGCGTCCGCTAGCGTCGAGAGATACAGATAGTTCTGCTCACGCCGAAGCATCACCCCGTGCATCCGAAGGTTCAGGTTCAGGATGCTCAGCGCTTCCGCGAACGAGTACTCCGTCTGCCCCCCGACCCACGTCATCGCACCCGCGGGCACCGGCGCCTCACGCACGATCGGAAGGCCCGTCGTCCGCGCGAAATAGTCCAGCACCTGGTCGAACGGCGTGTCCTTGAACACGAACCCCACACGACGATCCTCCGGCTGCGCGCGCCGCTCCTCCGGATGCTCGACGGCGGCCGCGGGGGCCGGTTCCGACGCCGGTGGCGCCGGCGCCTCAGGCGCGACGATCCCCTCCGGCGCTACCGCTTCCTGCGCGAACACCGAGCACGCCCCCCCCGCCGCCGCAAAGAGGGATGCCGCCACCATCAACCGTCTCTGTGCCTGCCGGGCCATGGACTCGCTCCTTCTGCCAACGAACGCCGCCCTCCGGCGGCCGCCTCGGCTAGTAGCCACTATACCGATACCACCGACAGCCGCCTCACGGCACCGGCTGCCTTTGCGCAAGTGTCTCATTCAACAGAACTTGGAACGCCCGCTCCCCGATCCTGAAAACCGCCTTCTCACCCCCCGCCTCCACCAGCACCGCGTCCAGCACCCCCTCCCCAGGTCGCAGCGACCGCCACTCACCGCTCTTAATGTTGACCAGCCACGCCTCAACCTCGCCGCCCGCCGACACCACCGCGTTCAGACGCCACAGGTCATACGGAGGGGGTGGCGGAGGCGGCGGCGGACGATCCGCCTCCCTCTGCTCAGGCCTCGGCTGTCGCGGCGCCGGCTCCGGCTTCGGCGGCGCAAACGCATTCCGCGACGCCACCGACGCAGCAAAACGCTCCGCTTCCTCCGCGGGCTCCACGATCACCGGCGGCGTCGTCTCCGAGTCCTTCGCCACGTCCGGCAGCACCAACGCCTGCACCGACAACCGCAACTCAAACTGCTGCCGATCCTCCGACTCAGGACGCAGCGAAAGCGACGTCACCCGAGCCACCCACGGCTGCGCCTGCGCCAACGCGATCGCCCGCGTCGCCTGCTCCAGCGTCCCCTTCCCGCGCAACTCGCCCGCGACCGTGTAGAAGTCCGCGACTCTCAACTGCTCCCGCGTGAAGTCACGCACTCGCTCCCGCGCCGCAGGGTTCCCCTCCGGCGTCGGCCGATTCTGCGTCACCACCACGTCGCGCAGCCCCGCCGACGCCGCGATCGCGCTCAAACCCGTGCGGAAACGGTGCTCCACGACCTCCGCCGAAGCTCCGAGCGTCCTCGCCGCATACTCCGCAAGACGCTCACGCACGCGGAACTCATCCTCCATCTGCTCCTCGAGCCACCGCGACGATCTCTCGAACGATTCCAGCCTCGCCAGCCGCTCCGCCGCCGGCTTCGCGTAGAACCGCCCGTACGCGGCGTAACCGATCCAGCCCGCGACACCCACGCCGATCACCCCCGCGATGAGACGCCCCCGTGACCTCATCCGCCACCCCCGACGTCCGGAGCCCCGTTCGCGGGCCGATCTGGCCGCTTCTGCCCCGTCACCAGCGTGAAATCGAACCGGTTCGGCACGTCCGGACCCGTCGTGTCCACCCGGTACACCCGGTCCGCCACCAACCGCCCGCGCAGCTCGTCCGCCGCCGTTCGCTGCTGAGACTGCCCCCGCACCCGGAACCGCGACTCCTGCTGCTGCGACCATTTCCCAGTCGTGTACTGCCGCTCCCGCGACGCGAACGCCACGCTCGCCTCCAGCGACCCGTCGATCTGGTCCACCAGCGCGCTCCCGTCCGCCGGCGCCTGGTCACCGATCCACTCCAGGTGCGCCAGCCAGTCCACGCCAAGCCCCGACCAACGCTCCAGGTGCTCCAGCCGCGCCTTCTGCCGAACGTGCTGCGAGTACCGCTCAACCAGTTTCTCGTTCCGCGCCTTCTCCGCCGCGATCCGCCCGTCCAGCGCGGCAAGCCGGTTCAAACCCCACACGTACGCCCCCCCCCCGACCACGATCGCCCCGAACACGCCCAGCAACGCGGCCTGCCGAACCCGCGCCGCCCGATCCGGCGCTCGCCTCGGGTTCGCGAAGTCCAGCCACTCACGCGACGCCAACTGCCCCACGAACAGCCCGATCAGCGGCACCAGCGGCAGCACCGCCTCCGCTCGTCGCAACTCCTCCGGCAGATCCACCATCCCCGGCAGCCCCACCCGCGACCACGGCAGCTCCAGCTCGCGCCCGCACGCCGCACCCACCGCCTCCACCCGCGCCCCGGACCCCAGCACCGCCACGCACTCGACCTCCGCCGAATCACGCGTCCCCCGGTAACTCATCCACGTCCGCTTCGCCTCCACGGCGAGCCGCTGCGCGAAAGCAGGGTCGTCCCCCGCCGGCACGTCCACCCCGCGCGACGACACCAGCCGACCTTCCTCGATCACCACCAGTTCAACCGCGTCCCCCGCGATCGCAACCCCGATCAACGCCCCGTCCTGCCGGTGCGACAGCTCCGCCAGCAGCGCGGCCGCCCCCTCGCCCCGAAGATGAATCCCCTTCACACGCAGGCCCGCCGCCTTCGCCACCGACCGGCACCACGTCACCTGGTCGCCCGGCAATGCACCCGCAAGCACCGTCGTCTCCGTCCCCTCCGGCAGGTCGATCGGCAGGAAATCAATCACCGCCCCCTGCATCGGCATCGTCAACTGCCGAGACATCTGCAGCGCGACCATCCCCGCCAGGTCCGCCTCTTCCCCGTCCTCGGGCCTCGGCAGCGTCAACCGCTTCAGCACCACGTTCGCCCGAGGCACCGCGAACACCGCCGCCCGCGCCGTGATCCCCGCGTCCCGCAGCGTCTGCCGAAGCCAACCACCCACCGCCGACGCGTCCGACGAGTCAACCTCCTCGGGCAGGCGCGCGTTCACCCACGCCTTGACACCGACACGCCCGCCCGAGACCTCGCCCCACACCGCCACCACGCCGTCGCGGTCCAGCGAGAGCACCACCGATGATCTGCGCCGCGTGTTCATCGGCTTCGCGCCCTCCGTGGCGTCCACCGGCCGATGCGGGGATCACCGCCGGCCGAAGGTGCGGCATCAACTCCCGACACGCCCGGCTCTCCACCGGACGGCAACTCCGCGCCGCGCCCGCCATCGTACCCGAACCCATCAACTCCCGCGGCGCCAATCGGTTCGGTGGATGCCCCCACACTCGACGCCGAACTCGGCGAAAGCCGCGTCGGCTCGTTCGTCGCCCACCTCTCCCACTCCAGCGGCGGCAGACCCGACGCTGCGGTAGGGTCGACCGCGCCCTCCTCGGCCACTCCCTCACCAGGCAACCACGCCTCCTCCTCCACCTCCGCAACACGCCCTGCATACAGCCGTCTCGCCAGCGGCAACAGCGTCACGTCCCGCAGATACGCAACCCGCGGCCGCTGCGACGACACATCGATCACCGCCTCCAGCACCATCCGCTGTGACAGCGCCGGCGCCTCACCGACACCGACCACCGATTCCGCCGGCGCGACCCCTGCCTCCAGCCGCACACGCCATTGCATCGCCCGCGTCGTCAGCCAGGGCACCGCCTCCTGGAACTGCTCCTCCGACACGATCCCCTCCGCGGCAGGCCAAGCCACGCTCTTGCGCAGCGTCTCGTCCAGACGCTCCCGCGCCGCCACGATCGCCTCCGCCGCGGCCGCATCGACCCCCGGCACGCACGCCAGCGCCTCGGCCGGCGCGGTGCCCAGGTCAACGCGGCCGAGCAGATAGTCGTCGTCGCTCGTACACAGCGCGTCCAGCGCCTCCACCCAGTCCGCGGGTGGAACCTGGAAGAACCGCATCACCCGCACGAAGTCCGCCTCCGTCTTGAACTCCGTCCCGTTCTTCATGATCTGTTCGACGCCCTGCGCAACGCCCTCGCCGAAACGGTCAACCAGCGCGCTGCGCAGGCTGTCCGACCATGCCTGGTTCAGGTTCACACGCTTGCGCCCCCGGTGCCGCTGCGGATCGTCACCCGCCCCGCTCTGCACGTTCGGGTCAAACGAGTACACCGTCACCACATCCGCGAGCGGCAGCGACGCCCCCTCAACCGCCGGCGATTCCGCCACCCCGCCAACCTCCTCGCCATACACCATCTCCGGCGTGAACCCTTCGATCGAAAGCAACTCGTCCACGCTCGTCAGCGGCCGCTCCGCCCTCGCCTCAACGATCCGCTTCGCAAGCGAGTCGCCCACGCCCGGCAGCAGCGCGAGCATCGCCTCCGTTGCCGTGTTCAGGTCCAGTTTCCCGCTCTCGCTCACGATCGGCACGCCCCCGGGCCCGCCCAGGTCGATCAGCCGGACCATCCACCGACGCCCCGCCTCATCCGTGAACAACTCCCACTCCTCCGTGATCCGCGGCAAACGCCCGTCCAGCAACGCCTCCCGCTGCGACGCCAACTCCGCCATCACCACCTGCACGCCCGACCACGCCAGCGCACGCGACTGCGCTCGCGTGACCGTCACTTCCGCCTCCGCGATCGAGGCGTCCGCGCTCACCAGCACCGTCGCCGCCGCCAACGCGCCCAGCGTGATGACCACGAGCACCGCGAACACCACCGTCCCCCGGCGGGCAGGCGTCCTCATCGCGATGCCCTCCACGCCGCGGACGGCCCGTCCGGCACGATGATCACACGCACCCTGTCCGGCTCACGCTCCGGCAGCTCAGGCGCAACCGCCTCCTCCTCCCACACCGCCGGCTCCTCGAACGGCGCCGGCATCGCGAACGGATCATCTTCCACCCCCCCCTCAGGCTCGGTCCCCTCCGTCGGCGCGGCAGGCCCCCCCTCCACCGCCGGCCGAGGCGGAGGATCGCCCGGCCGACGGAACCACAACGCCACCTCCACCGCCACCGGCAGGTCGCCCGCCGCCTTGCTGTCGAACGAATCCCGCCACGAACGCCCATCAAAGTACCGCAGCCGCAGCGCGGACACGCCCTCCGCAACGACCTCGTCCGACTCCTCGCCCGGATCGTCACCCGACCACCGACGCAGGCTCACGCGGCCCGTACCCTCGTCGAACCGAACCGCCAGTCCCTGCTCGTCCCCGAGCGCCCCCGCCGCCGTCCCGCCGTTCAGCGTCGGCCGAACCCCGCGCGAGACGACCCGCACCGACGCGCGATCCCCCGTGATCCCAGCCCCCCCCTTTCCGTCCGCCGCCACCGCCGTCAGGAAGTCCGCCTCTAGCCGTTCCAGCAGCAGCGTCCCGGCCCGCACCTCGCCGCTCAGCGCGAGCAGCGTGTCGCGCCGCGACAGCGAGTCCCAGAAGAACGACATCACCGCCCCCGACAGGGCGAGCAGCAGCACGATCGCCACCAGCGTCTCCATCAGCGTGAACGCCCGCCGCCTCATCGACGCCCCCCCCCGCCCGGCCGCCGCGCCGGCGCATCGAACCTCCCAGGCCTGTCCAGCGGGCTTTCACGCTCGAACGGGTCCGGACGGTTGAATCGCTCCTGCTGTTCCCGCTCACGCTCGCCCCGGCGGATCGCGTCCATCAACTCGTCCTCCGCCCCCACCTCGTCCTCCGCCATCGCGCCCAGCCGAACCAACTGGTGCAGCGTGTACGACGCCAGCGTCGCCCCGCCCGGCGACACCTTCAGCGACGTCACCCGCACGTGCGTCAACTCCGGGAACCCCGAAGGCGAGGTCTCCACCACCAACTCCCACCCCGTCCCCGAGGGGGGGGCATCCGCGAACGCCCCCGTCTCCTCCGCACGCTCGCTCTCGTGCCACGCCGGCACAGGCCCGTTCAGACTCGCAGGCGATGCCACCCCAGCCTCGATCTCAGCCATCGCCGTCCGCGCCAGGTCCACCGCCAACGCGGCGTCACGCACTCGCTCCAACGCAGTCGTACCCTGCGTCAGCGCAGCCAATATCGCCATCGCCGCCATCGCGAACATCGCCAGCGACAGGATCACCTCCAGCAGCAACGCGCCGCGGCTCCGACCGTCAACCCGCCTCGCGCGGCACGCGATCACGGCCTGACCCCCCGCGGAACCTCGAACGCAGTCGACCGTGCGCCGCCGGTCGGAGCGACGGCACGCACCCCCCGAAGCGTTGCCTTCCCCGTCGCCGCGCTGATCCGAACCTCGACAGACCGACCCTCCGGCCCGATCAGCCAGAACGGCGCGGTCTCCAGCGCGCCTCCGTCCGGCAGGAACACCGCGATCGTCAGCGGCACGTCCGCTTCCGCCTCAAACCCGCCATCCATCCGCGAAAGACCGACCCCGGCACCCGCGCTCGCCACACCCAACCCGATCGCCTCCGTCGGCACCGGACGCTCCGCGCTCACACGCACACCCGAAGGCAGCACGAAGACGGGAATCTCACCCTGCGAAACCGCGCTCCCCCACACGGAACCGGCAGACTCGCCCGGCGACACGAACCACCCCTCGCCCGTCCCGCTCGCGTCCACGACGCCTTCGACCGGTTCCTCATCCCCGATCGGACGCCCCAGCAGCCGAAGCCCGTCCCGCGCTGGCTGTGCGATCAGCGCGATCGGCCTCCCCTCACGCAGCGCCTCCGCGCGGCACAGCGCGATCGCCCCCTCCAACTGCCGCGTCGATTCATCGAACAGCGCGGCCCCCATCCGACGCGCCAGCGCGGGCGCGGCCAGCGACGCCGCCGCGATCAACAACGCAATCGCAACCAGAACCTCGAACAGCGTGAACGCTCCGCGTCGCACCTGTCGGTCCCTCCTCGCACGGCACGCCGCGCGATCGGAGGATCAGCCACGACCCGGCGGCATGAACGGACCGCCGAGATCGCCTTCCTCATCCTTCGGCCACGACGTGATGTCGTCCTCGCCGCCCTGATCATCCTGCCCGTTCGGGCCGAACGACCACAGATCGAACTGGCTCTCGTCGCGGTCGCTGATCTGACGGTACCCCCACTCGTTCCCCCACCGATCCGCCGGTCGAGGCTCCTCCAGGTACCCTCGCCACTTGCTCACGTCCGCCTCGGGGTCCAGCGCGTTCTTGTCCCACAGCACCTTCACTCCCTCGTCGTCCGTCGGGTAGCGCCCGAAATCCAGACGGAACAGACGCATCGCATCCTTGATCCGGTTGATGTCCACCTGCGTCATCGACTCCTTCGCCTGCTCCTGCCGGCTCAGCACGGCCAGGCCGACGAGTGCGCTCAGCGCCAGGATGATCGCGATCACGATCATCACTTCTACGAGCGTGAAGCCCCGGGCGAGGCTCCGGCGGAACTTGCGGTTCATGGTCGGGCGTCCTTTCTGCTCTGCTCCGGAGACGACCGATGCCGCGGGCGTCCTTGCCACCCCTCAGCCGCCACCGGGGACTTCGTCCTCGGTTCTTCTACCCGCCGTCCCGGCCCACGGATCAGCCACCCGGGACGAACGGAACATTAGTCCATACTAGCATGAGCAGCCCCCCCACCGCAAGCGAGAATCGGCAGTGGATCACAAAGTGTGGATTCGAATCAAGCAAAAACCCCTGTTCTGCCTCCCCTTCTCTCTTTCGATCCGTGCCCCCTTTGATCCCTTCTCCCCTGATCCTCCTTGGCGCCGATGACGACGAGGAGGACTGTCCTCCTCCCTGATCCCTTGATCCCGCGTCCCTTGATCCCTTCCTCCTACCGAATGTCGCTCAACTGCGTCAGCGGCAGGATCAGGCCCACGGCCACGATCAGCACCACGATCGCAATGACCACCAGCAACAGCGGCTCAATCAGCCGCACCACCGTGCTCAGCAGGCGGTCGATCCGCTTCTCGATCGTCTCCGCCACCGTGATCAGCACCTCGGCAACGTTCCCGGCCTCCTCACCCACCGCGATCATCTCGATCACGTCGTCCGCGAACAGGCCGCTCGCCCGAAGGGGGGGGGCGAGCGCCTCGCCCGCGCGAACCCCCTCGATCGCCCGCTCCACCGCCTCTTCGAGCAGCAGGTTCCCGGCCGCCTCCCGCGCCGTGGACATCGCCGAAAGCATCGGAACCCCGTTCGCCAGCATCGTGCCGAGCATCCGGCAGAAGCGGGCCGTCGCCAGCGCCCGAACCAGCGGCCCGATGATCGGCCCGTGCGTCCTGACGCGCGCGATCGCCCGCCTCACGTCCGGACGGCGCGCCGCCCACATCCCGCAGACAACGAGCCCTGACACGACCGCGAGTGTCACCAGCCCGTACCGCCCCACCGCGTCGCTCGCCGTGAACACGACCTGTGTGACGAGCGGGACATTCGGCAGGCGGTTGAAGATCGGCCGGAACATCGGCACGAACACCCCGAAGATGAACCCAAGCACCGCCACACCGAACACCACCAGCGCGCACGGGTACACCAGGCTGCCGATGACCTTGCTCCGCAACTCCGCCTGCGCGAGCAGGAACTGCCCGAGCCTCGCCACGGCCGCGTCGAGAAACCCGCCCTTCTCCCCCGCACGCACCATCGCCACCTGCACCTGCTTGAACACGTCCGGACGCCGCGACATCGCCTCCCCGAGGTCCTCACCCTCGGACACGGCGTCCGCCATCTCGCGGAAAACCCTTGAAAGCACGGGCTGGCTCTTGCGCGAGCCGAGCAGCCTCAACGCCCGAAGCATCGGCACCCCAGCATGCAGCATGTCCGCCAACTGCTGGTACGCGTTCGCCAGCGCACGCACAGACACGCCACGCCGCAACCGAAAGCCACGCGCCACCTTCTCGCGGATGCTCACCGGCACCAGCCGGCGCGCCTCCAGTTCGCTCAGGACGGCCTGCTCGCTGGCGCCCGCGATCTCGCCCGACACCCGCTGCCCCGCGCTGCTCAGGGCCGTGTATTCAAAGGTCGGCATCGCGCGGTCCCCGCGGCGCGTGGGTCAGGAGCCGGACGGCGCGCCCGTCGAACCGGACGCGGACGGCGCGGGCTGCCCGAGCAACTCGACGATCCTGTCGATCACCTCGGGGTCATCCGGCCTCGTACGCGGCTCGAACCTCGCCACCACCCGGCCCGAACGGTCAACAAGAAACTTCGTGAAGTTCCACTTGACCTCGCCACCGATCGGCTCGGGCTGCCCCGTCAGTCGCTTGTACAGACCGTGCTGGTCGTCCCCCTTGACGCTGATCTTGGCAAAGACCGGGAACGTCACCCCGTAACGCGAGGTGCAGAACGCCTTGATCTCGCTGTTCGTGCCAGGCTCCTGCTCGCCGAAGTTGTTGGCCGGGAAGGCCAGCACCACAAGCCCCTCCTTCTTGAACTTCTCGTAGACGCCCTGCAACTGCTCGTACTGCGGCGTCAGCCCGCACCTGCTGGCGACGTTCACCATCAGGACGACCTTGCCCGCGTGCTCGGAGAGTTTCCGCTCCTTGCCGTCGATGTCCGCCATGGTGAACCCGAGGACGTACGCGGGGTCCTTGGCCGCGAGCGATTCCGGCTGCGCCGCGGGCTTCGGGGCGGTCTCCACCTGTGCCATGGCGCTGCTCCCCGAGAACGCGGCCGCCGCGAGGCAGACCGCCCAGACCGGCCGAACGTGCGGGTTGGTGATCATGCGGGGATGGTAGCACAAGGCCGGAGTCTGCCGCTAGAGTCGCTCGTGGTCGAACTCTGCCGCACGGTTCGGTTCTCCGTGAATCCCGAGGGCGACGACCCGCCGGGCGTGAACCGCTACGCCGGATCGCCGCCGATGCGCGGGCTGGGACGGCACTACGAACTGGACGTCGCCTGTGTCGGCGAACCCGACGGCGAGAGCGGGTACCTGCTGAACGTCAAGGACTTCGACGCGGCGGTGCGGCGCGCGGCGGTGCCGATCATCGCGCGGGCCTGCCGCGAGAGACCGGAGACCGACCCCGGCGCACTGCTGCCCTCGATCGTGGGCGCGGTGCGCGGGGCGTTGCCCGTGCCGCTCGCGCGGGTACGGTGGCGGCTCAGCCCCTACCATTGCCTCGAGATGCACGCCGACGAGACGAGCACGGTGCTGGTGCGCCAGCGGTTTGAACTTGCGGCATCGCACCGGCTGCATGTCGCATCGTGGAGCGACGAGCGGAACCGGGCGTGTTTCGGCAAGTGCAACAGCCCGCACGGGCACGGGCACAACTACATCGTGGAGCCGTGCGTGGCGATGCCCGTGCCGGATGGCGGGAGAACGATTCTGGACCTGGCGGGCCTGGAACGGGTGGTGGTCGAGACGATCGTGGACCGTTTCGACCACAAGCACCTGAACCTGGACACGGCCGAGTTCGGCGAGCGGAGCGGGATGATTCCCTCGGTGGAGAACATCGCCCTGGTGTTTCACGGCTTGTTGGAGGGGGCGTTGCGGGAGGCCTCGCCGGGGGCAAGGCTCCGGTCGGTGACCGTCTGGGAGAGCGACCGGACGAGCGCGACGTATCCGGGGTAACGAGCGATCAAATCCCGTGCAAACCGTGCCGAGCGTGGTTTTTTCGGGCGTGCTGGGGCCATTCGCCGAATCGGGTGGTCGCTGTTACGAGATATGCCGCTTCCTGCGGGGGAGCGACCTGTAGAATCGAGACCACATGGGCATCGGGACCGTCCTTCTTGAACGCGGGCTGATCAGCCGGGCTCAGCTGGAGCAGGCGCTGGCGGAGCACCGCGACACCGGCGAACGACTGGACCGGGTGCTGGTCCGGCTCGGGCTGGTGACCAGAGAGCAGGTGCTGCAGGCGATCGGGGACCAGTTCCACCTGCCGGTGGTGGACCTGGCCTCGGTGGTGGTCGAGCCGAAGGTGCTCGAGTGCCTGCCGGCGAAGCTGGTGTATCGGCAGTCGTGCGTGCCGATCGCTCGGGAGAACGGGACGCTGACGGTGGCGACCAGCGACCCGTTCGAGCTTGCAGTGCTGGATGAGCTGCGGCTGCTGACCGGCTGCCAGATCGATCTCGTGCTTGCGGACGAGGACGACCTGCGGAAGTTCATCCGCGCGAACTACGGTGTCGGCGGGGACACGCTGGACGAGATGTCGGCGGGGCTTGCCGGGAAGGCAGCGGAGGCGGCTCCCGGGACGGCGGAGGAACTGGAGCAGGCGCAGGAAGCGTCGGTCATCAAGCTGGTGAACGACATCCTGGTGGAGGCCGTGACGGAGCGGGCGACTGACGTGCATGTCGAGCCGTACGAGGGCAAGTTGCTGGTCCGGTACCGGATCGACGGCGTGCTTCAGCGTGCGAACGTGCCGGCGACGATCCATCGTTTCGGTCCTGCGATCATCAGCCGCCTGAAGATCATGGCGAACCTGAACATCGCGGAGAAGCGTACCCCGCAGGACGGGCGTATCACGTTCCGCCATCGTGCCGAGGGCGGCCCGGTCCAGGAATACGACCTTCGCGTGAGCGTGATCCCGATGCTGTTCGGCGAGGGCGTGGTGCTGCGCGTGCTGAACAAGTCCGCTGTGCTGATGAGCCTGGACGACCTCGGGATGCCGAGAGCGGTGCTGGAGCCGTGGGACCGTCTGATCGCGCGTCCGCACGGGATTCTGCTGGTCACGGGACCGACCGGATCGGGCAAGTCGACGACGCTGTATGCCTCGCTGAACCGGATCGTGAGCGACGAGATCAAGGTGATCACGGTCGAGGATCCGGTCGAGTATCACGTCGGGGGTGTGAACCAGATCCAGGTTCATTCGAAGATCGGGATGACGTTCGCGGCCGGGCTGCGGGCGGTGCTGCGTCACGACCCGGACGTGGTGATGATCGGCGAGATCCGAGATCGTGAGACGGCGGAGGTCGCGGTGCAGGCCTCGCTGACGGGGCATCTGGTCTTCTCGACCCTGCACACGAACGACGCCGCGGGAGCAACGACCCGGTTGCTGGACATGGGGGTTGAGCCGTTCCTTGTGTCGTCGTCGGTCGAGGGCGTGATGGCCCAGCGCCTGGTGCGTCGCGTGTGCGAGGAGTGCCGGGTCGAATACAAGCCGGATCTGGGCGACCTGCCGGAGGACTTCGGGTTGGGCAGGGGTGAGGTGCTCGTCCGGGGCGAGGGGTGCAGGGCGTGCCGGGGGACGGGGTACCGCGGGCGCGTCGGCGTGTACGAGCTGCTGCGGATGAACCCGGCGATCCGGGAGATGGTGATGCAGCGTGTCAACGCGCCGCAGATCGCCGCGCGGGCGATCGAGGACGGGGATCTGTTCACGCTCAAGCAGGACGGGTACGACAAGGCCCGCGCGGGCGTGACGACGATCGCCGAGGTGATGCGCGCGCTCGCTGTGTGAGCCGGGTTGCGTTCGAGCCTCGGGAGCCGGCGCGGGATCGCTCGCCGTCGGCGACCGCTGCCCGCTCGGCGCGGCCCGGGTCACGGGGTTGAACCTCAGGAGTTGCGCGGCGGCGCGGCGCGAGGTTTCGCGGCGTCGCTGGACGATGGCCGGGGGGTCGAGCCGCCGGCCGGGTTCCTCGACGGCGAGGCACTCG